>JAYVQV010000321.1:0-6752 GCA_043776855.1 Limisphaerales bacterium
CGGATGACGAGGTCATTGCCGCGTTGCAGTCAAAGTTTTCTGACCGCCAGCCGCCCATCAAGGAAACCTTTCGCGTCAGCCTGCTCGTGAACACCGCTCCACGCGACAAGGACACCGGCCAGGCCGCGATGATCTTGAGCGCGGATGTGAGCGACCCGGAAGCGGATGGCACGGTGACGGCCATCGGCAAGTGGTTCGCGGGCGGGGCGGTGACGGGATTTTATTCGTATCGGCTGCTGAAGACGGGTGATGACTGGACGATTCTCGACGCGCCGTGAATTTGTTTTCGCATGAAACCGGTCAAAAAAAAGTTGGCCTTGCCGCGCCGCAACTGGACAATTAACCCCGTCACGCGCGTGAAAGATTCCGCGAAGAAGTATTCACGGGCGAAAACGAAATTGATGAGTGACGAGTGATGCGTGAAAAAACATTTCGCGACCGGACGCTCTTCACGAATCACTCGTCACTCGTCACGATTTAACATGAGCAAGAAATTGAAATTCGGCCTGCCCAAGGGCAGTTTGCAAGACGCCGCCATCCAGAAGCTGGCCAAGGCGGGCTACAACATCACCGTCAGCAGCCGCTCCTACGTTCCCTATGTGGACGACGAGGAGCTGGACATCCGCATGTTTCGCGCGCAGGAAATCTCCCGCTACGTCGAGCACGGCTACCTCGACTGCGGCATCACCGGCCACGACTGGGTCATGGAAAATGGCTCCAAGGTTCACGAGGTCGGCGAATTCCTGTTCAGCAAAGTTTCCCGCCGCCCCGCGCGCTGGGTGCTTTGTGTGCCGGAAAATTCAGCCATCAAATCCGTAAAAGATTTGCAAGGCAAACGTATCGCCACCGAAGTCGTCAACCTCACGAAGAAATATCTCAAGAAGCACGGCGTGAAGGCGGAAGTGGAATTTTCTTGGGGCGCTACGGAAACAAAAGCGCACGAACTCGTGGACGCCATCGTAGATGTCACCGAGACCGGCTCCTCGCTGCGCGCGAACAAGCTGCGCATCGTGGACGAACTTTTGGTCAGCACCCCGCGCCTCATCGCCAATCTGGATGCGTGGAAAAATCCGTGGAAGCGCCGCAAGATTGAAACGATGGCGCTCCTGCTCAAAGGCGCGTTGGACGCCGAAGCACTCGTCGGCTTGAAGATGAACATCGCCGAGAAAAATCTGACGAAGCTGCTGGCCGATTTGCCCGCGCTGCGCAACCCGACGATTTCCAACTTGAGCCTCAAAGGCTGGGTGGCCGTGGAAACCATCATCGAGGAAAAAATCGTGCGCGAACTGATTCCGCAACTCAAAGCTGCTGGCGCGGAAGGCATCATCGAGTATCCGCTCAACAAAGTCGTTTATTGAAATGCTGCAAACTAGGCGGCGGAATGAAATTTGAACTGACCAAGCACGCTCAAAAAGCGCTGGATGAAAGGGAGATTCCCGTCGAGTGGTTGGAACGCACATTCGCCATGCCAGAACTGGTGCTGCCCGACCCGGATGACACCACCGTCGAACGGCGTTTCCTGCGGATTCCAGAATTTGGTGGCCGCGTATTGCGGGTGGCGGTCAATACAACAGTTGAACCGAACCGGATAGTGAGTGTATTCTTTGACCGGAAAATGAAAGGCAAACTATGAGATTGCATGTAGACAAAGAAGCGGATGCGCTTTATCTGCGGCTGGATGATTCCAAAATCATCGAGTCAGAGGAGGTGTCGCCGGGAATCGTGCTGGATTTCAACGAGCGTAATCAGGTGGTAGGTATTGAAATGCTGAAGCTTTCCGAACGCACTCCCAAGCTGGATTTGCGTGAGCTGCAATACCAGACGGCTTAAATTTTTTTCCCCGAATGAAACTGACCATTGACCGCAAAGCCGACGCGCTTTATCTCGACTTGGATGAAGCTCCCGCCTTTGAAAGCGAGGAGATTTCGCCGGGGATGATTTTTGATTACAATGCCAGCGGTAAAGTAGTGGGCATTGAGATGCTTCACTTGTCCAAACGGGTCTCGCCAGAAAAAAATGGCCGGATGCAAATGAAGACAGTCGAAACCTAAAGCTCAAAGCCGCCGGGGCGGAAGGCATCATTGAGTATCCGTTGAATAAGGTGGTTTATTGAAACGCAGCTTTTACAAATCCTCCGGTCATCACGGCCCGCGCCGGTGGCGATTCCCGAAACATCCGTCCCAAAGGAAAAAACCATGAAAACAAAAATCCTGTTACTCCTGTCAATTCTGGTCGTTGTCACTGGCCGCGCGCAGACCAACGCCATTGTGTTTCCAGAATTGATGTCCTGCACCAACACCGTGCTGATGACCAACGCGGAATTCCGGTGCTATTCCGGGCGGCGGATATTTTTCGCCGATGCGACCGGAACGCGCGGATTCACCGCCGCGCAACTTGACGCGCGGGTTCTGACGAGATTAGGCACGAGCGCGGAAGCGTGCGAACAGCGGCAGGCCGAGTTTGAAGCGGTCTATGCGAAAAGCCATCAGTCCATCATTGACCAGGCCAAAGAGAAGGCACGATTGCGCGAGGCGGCGATCAAGCAATCAATCATAGCACAGTCCAACGCTGTAAAATATGCCGAGGAACACCCGCCGGAGTTTCATTACTATGAACGTCCAGTGATTTCAGACCGGCAAAGATCGGGGATAGGAGCGCCATGACATCTACGCAAACATCCCTAACTAAAAACCCATGAAACATAATTCTTATTTCGAAGGCAAAGTCCAGAGCCTCGCCATCACCACCGCCAGCGGTCCCGCGACCGTGGGCGTGATTGAGCCGGGCAAATACAGTTTCGGCACCGACTGCGAGGAACACATGCACGTCGTGGCTGGCACGCTCCAGGCCAAGCTGCCCGGCGGCGAATGGCACAGCTACGGCTCCGGCAAATTCTTTATCGTGCCCAAAGGCGTGAAGTTTGAAGTCGAAGCCGTCGGCGATGTCGCTTACCTCTGTTACTACAAACGGTGATCGAGAAGTCGCTGTTATCATTATCCAGTTGCTCCTCCTTCCGCACACCGCCACGTTAAAATCTTCCCATTACACTGGATTAGATTTGACCCGAAAGAATATAAACCTGGCCGGGCTGAAACTCCGGCAGACGACGCAGAATTTCCGGCGCAAACGGACGCACATCCGTGAGGCTGTTCGACCGCGCGCGCAGGATTACAATCGCAAATGGAAGTTCGCTGGTCTGCTGTTGCTGCGGAAGATTTTTGTCCACGGTCAGAAACACATCAAATTTTCCTGAATCGGAAATCAGCCGGAGCAGCCTGCCATTTTTAATCCCAGCCCAGCCCGCCTGCGGGACGGTTTGGGTTTCGTGGCCGGTGAGTTCGCGACGAAACCGCGCGGGCATACATTCGTCGAACAGGATTCGCATTTAGGCGGTGGCCAGCATCCGTTCGCTGGCTTCTTCGAGGAAGGCGATGGCTTGTTCGTGGGTCACGGTGGGAAAATCCTCCAGAAAATCGTCCAGCGTCTCGCTGCCTTCGAGGTAATCAATCAGCGTGCGGGCAGGGACGCGCGTGCCGGCGAAGCACGGCGTGCCGCTCATGATTTCCGGGTCAACCGTCACCACAGCTTTCGCTTTCATGGCGGCAACATAACACGGTGCAATCAAAAGCGGCAAGGTGGGAAATGGAATGGGGTGTGCAACAAAGAATTTTTGTGAGTAAGGCATTGGGTTTTGGCTATCCATAGATTGAATTCAAAGCAAACATGGAAATTGCAAGATTTTTGACGTTCGCCTAGAATCGGTTTATGGCAAAGAATTTACTTGGCACAAGCACGATTAACATGAGGACTTTGCTGTCTAACGGTAAGCGTTATGAAGTGCCAGCTTACCAGCGCGACTATTCTTGGACGGCAGAACATTGGGAAGATTTGTGGATGGACATTGAGGAAATTGAACGCAGTTCAAAACAGCACTACATGGGGGCATTGGTTTTGCAGGAGGAACAAGCGGACAACTTCCGGGTTATTGATGGTCAACAACGTCTTGCCACAGTCAGTTTGCTGGTGGTGGCAGCTTTGCATGGATTGCAAGAATTGATGGCAGCGGGAGTCGAGCCAAAGGAGAATGAAACAAGATGCAAACTTTTGCGGGATGCGTTTCTTGGGTCGCAACATCCGGTGACGCTCAAGACCAGTCCAAAACTTACATTGAACCAGTCAAACCGCCGCTTTTACGAGGGAACGATTTTAGATTTGAGAACGCCACCGAGCGTGGCTGCCTTATTGCCGGTGGAGAAACCTCTATGGCAAGCCATGCAATACTTTCGCGACAAATTGCGCGAGCGATTCGTGGATAAAAAGGACGGGGCAGGACTGGCAAACTTCATATACGAAACGGTAGCCACGCAGTTGCTGTTCATTCAGGTGACGGTTGAGGATGAGGCGGGGGCTTACACGGTTTTTGAAACTTTGAACGCGCGCGGGTTGGAATTGACGGCTAGCGATTTGCTGAAGAACTACCTGTTGTCGGTCATTCATCCGACCGGAGACAGCAACTTGCGACTGGCTCTGCAACAGTGGCAGACCGTGGCCGACCGTATTCCGGCCAAACAAATTCCTGACTTTCTCCGCCATTATGTCAACAGTCGGCGTGAACTTGTCCGCAAGGACCGCGTGTATCGAGCCATGCGGGAAGATGTAAACAAGCCGCAGGCAGTGTTTGATATGTTGCGCGAACTGGATACAGCTTCACTGGTGAGCGAGGCTTTGGATGATGAAAGTCATTTGTTGTGGGATGAATTGCCAGAAGCCCGTGAAACCATCCGTCACTTGATTCTTTATCGCGCTGAACAATTCAAGCCATTGATATTCGCCGTCTGGCACAAACTTCCGCGCACGGAGCTAGGCAAAATTCTGCGCTATTGCGACATCATAACTTTCCGTTACAGCGTGATTGGACAAAAAAATCCAAACAAGGTGGAGGTGACTTACAACAAGGTCGCCAATGCCATTGAAAATGGAACACTGACAACGGCGCTGGCAGTCAAAGAGGCCCTTTCTCCAATTTACGTTTCAGACGAAGAATTTAAGGAGTCGTTTGCCCGGACGGTAATGCCGGTTGGTCAGGCTCGGACGCGCCTGATTCGTTACGTCCTTTGTGCTTTGGAGAAGCGGGATCACGATGTGGACATTGATTACGAGCAGACTCCTGCAACGATTGAACATATTTTGCCAGAAAGTCCTACAGCGGAGTGGCTGGTCGAATTTCCAAACGACTTGCACGAGCGATATGTAAGCCGTCTTGGCAATTATCTGCTGCTTGAATCAAAACTAAATTCAAAAGAAGCTGCCAACCAGCCGCTCGCCGAAAAATTACCAGTGTATCAAAACAGTCAGTATCCAACGACGAACCATTTTAGCGCTGTTGATTGGACACCCCGTTCAATTGACGGACGCCAAGCACACATGGCCAAGTTGGCTACAGCAATTTGGCGATTGTAATCTAGCCTTGTCACATTATTTTGCCGCAATCATCCCGCTCTGGCGCGCGTAGTTGAACAGGCCGCCGGCGTCCACCACGGGGCGCACATCGCCGAGCGGTTTGAATTTATAGACCTTGCCGGTGGCTTGGACGGTGACGCTTGCGGCGTCGAGGTCAACGGTCACGACGTCGCCGGTCTTCAAGATGTCGCAGAGACGGTCGGCACATTCGCAGGGATACAGTTCGCCGGTGGCGACGCAGTTGCGGAAGAAGATGCGCGCGAAACTTTCCGCGAGAACGATTTCGCAGTTGGCCGAACCCATCGCGATGGGCGCGTGTTCGCGCGAACTGCCGCAGCCGAAATTTTTGCCGCCGACGACGATGGGGTATTCGCTGTCGAGCTGGCCGGGCTGGACGTAGCGGTTCGGGTAAAGCGAGGCGGGCAGGCCGTCCAGCGCGTGGCTGCCGAGCTTCTCGTATTCCTCGGCGATGGTCGGCACGAGAGTAAGATACTGCGCGGGGATGATCTGGTCAGTGTCGATGTTATCGCGGCAGACGAAGACGGGGCTGGTGATGGTGTTGGGCATAAGTTGAGGGTTAAAAGTTAATAGTGCAGCAAATAGTTAGGTGACGTTCGGTTTAGAATAATCATGGTTCGTCGAGTGAATAAACTCGGGTTACTTGGTTATCGTAAAGCCAGAAGATGCGTTTGTGCCAACCGAAGCCTGATGACGGCATGTAGCTGTATGACCACACCGTCTCGCCAGTCGGACGATTACCCGTGAATAGTGGATCGCCGAGCTGTGTAATAATCTCTGTAGAGGTAATTGACTGACCGACAAAATGGCGGCTCAAAAGTGCGCTGAAAGAAGACTCGGCATAGTGCGGTGCCCAGCGCTCCAAGCCAAGGCAAGACCAGATAAAAACTGGCACGATGAGCAGGGCAGCAACCGCAAGCAAACATCGAGAGCGCAACGGCCGTCGAAAGAAGACCGCGGCACCGAGGAGAAGTGCCGTGATGGCGGCGAGTCCCCCACGAACCAACAGGAACGGGTTACCAGCACCTGCGTCGAAGTGTGCGACATCCAGACGGGCAGGCTCGAACATACCGCGCACTGTAACGGACCAAACTGTCGCGAGAGCAAATAGGAGCGAGGTAATCCAAGCAGCCGCTTCAATGCGCCTTCTCATGGTAATTGTGCGGGGTCGTATGACTCCTAATACCTGAATTTTGGCTTTGGCCCAACTGCCGGAGTAGTGTTGTCGGGCATGGGCATGGGGGTGTCGTTCACGTCGAAGAGCAGGCCGCCGG
>JAYVQV010000322.1:0-6721 GCA_043776855.1 Limisphaerales bacterium
AGCGCGGCGGTGACGTTGCTCGCGGCGCCGGTGATGAAATAATTTCCGCCGCCACGGTTCGTGAAGCCGCTGCTGTTGACGCTGTTCGTGGTGAAAAATCCGTGCGCGGTGCTGTTGATGCGGACGAGCAGCCGGAGCGTGGTGGCGTCGGCGACGGTCACGGACTCAAACGGATGGATGTTCGTGGAGAGCGGAATGGAAACGGGCTGCGGCTGCGGCAGGCTGATGACCGTCGCGCCATTGACGGACGAGACGCGCACGGCGGTGTTGTTGTTTTGCACGATGCCGCCGGGCTTGCCGTCATTGAGGATGACGGTGAAGGTGGTAATTTCCGAAAGGCCGACCGCGACCCGTCCGGGCGTGGGAACAAAAACCAGTTTGCGGATGGCGGTCGTGACTTGCGCGGGCGTGCCGGAGAAAGTGTAGGCGCTGCCGGTGTTGGTGAAGCCGGAACTGGTCAGGCTGTTCGTGCTGAATATTCCCTTCCCCGCGACATCGAGCGTGACACTGGCCGACAACGGCTGCTTGCCCAGCTCGTCGGCGTCGGTGATGAGCATATTGACGAAGGGCAGATTCGTCTGGCTGTCCGTGATGGTGATGAGTGGCGAGACGCCGGCGATCACCGGCAGGTCATTGACGGGAACGATGGTGACGGTGGTGGAATAATCCGGCGCGTTGGTGATGTTGCCGTCAATGAGCTGGAGACCGAACGTGGCGACTTCATTCGCGCCGATGATGCGGTTGGCGGTGGGCTGGAAGAGAAACGACTTGATGGCCGTGGTCGCCGCCTCGCTCGTGCCGGTGAACGAATACAGCGAACCCGCGCCGGGAATAATCGTGCGCGTAAAATTATTCAGATTGATGAACACGCCTTGCGCGTCATTGGTCACGCCGGAAAGCTGGATGCGGAGCGTGACGGAATTGCCGTTGAAACTTTGGATGCCCACCTTCGAGAACGGCGCGAGGCTGCTGTTGTCATAAACCGTCTGGCCGGGCTGCGTGCCGCTCAAGCCCGGCGGCAGCACGATGGAATAAAGTTTGACGTGGAGATTCGTCGCGAGCGTGCCGCCGTAACCGTCGTTCGCGGTGATGGCGAGCGTGAGCGTGTTCGTGCCGGCGATCTGCTGGTTCGGCGCGGCGTAAGTCAGGTTGCGGAGGAACGCAGTGGCGGTGGCGGGATCATTCGTGCCGCCATACGTCGTGCCGACCGGGCTGTTGCCGGCATACAACTGGCCGAGCGGCGCGGGGCCGGTGAGCGTGACGCTCCAGGATAAATTCTGCCCGTTGAAATTTGTGATGACATCGTTTTGATCCACGTCCACCAGCGTCATCACGGTGAACGGCGAAATCGTCTGCCCCGTCGCCACGGAAATATCGTTCGTGTCCACGCCGGTCAACTGCGGCGCGTCGTTCGTCGAATAAACCAGGATGCGAACCGAACTGTTCGTCACCACGACGTAATTATCCGAGACGCGGAGCGTGAAGACATTCGTGTCCGTCTGGCCCACGGGCAGATAATTTTCGTTCGGGATGAAGGTAAGATTTTTAATCGCGTTCGTGATTTGCGCGATGATGTTCGTGTAGCGATAGACAAACGTGCTGCCGACGAGGTTGCTCGCGAAGCCGCTGGAACCGACATCAAAATAACCGGAGTTCGTGTTCGCCAGCGTGACCGTGATGAAATTCGTCTGCAAGCCGCGGTCATCCACGTCGCTGATGAAAACATTTTGAAACGGCGGCGTGTTCGTCTGCTTGTCCGTGAGGTTGAACGTGCCGGACGCGGTCAAAGTCGGCGCGTCGTTCACCGCCGTGATGCTCAAGGTCGTCGTGCGAAGCGTGGAAGTATTTCCCGCCGCATCCAGAACCTGCGCGTGAAAAACCACGTTGGAAGCCGTCGGCACCCGGATGAAGTTCGCGACCGGCGTGAACGTGAGCGACTGGAGGCGCGTGGTGGCCGTCGCGTCATTCGTGGTGGTGATGGTGATGTTTGTGCCGCTCGCATCGAGCGTGGTGCCGGCCGGCAGCGAAAGAAAACCGCCAACGTTCGTCGGCCAGAAATCAATGTGGACGGACACGATGTTCGTCGCGGCGGCCTCCGTCACCGTGGCGCCCGAATACAGCGCCGAGGTCTGATCGTCGTTGATGCTGACGCTGCCCGACGTGCCGGTGAGCGTGGGATTCGCGGCCTGCGCCAGCAGCGCGGTCGAACCCAGCACGGCGAACGTCAACCGGCGGAGCGTTTGGGCGGCGCGCGGGAGGAGGGATGAATTGGATTTCATGTCGTAAAATTATTTTGAGTTCGGCAGGGCGGGCGGCGTGGTCGCCGCTGCGGTTGGGTTGGGAGCCGGATACGAAACGGTCGCGAGCAAAGCGGTGTCCGTGGAAACTTTCGCGGCAGCGCGCGCGGACGCGGAGAATTTTTCTTCCGTCGCCAGCTTCTTCGCAATCAGCAAATGATGGCTGATGGCGGCGGAAACTTGTTCGAGCGGCGCGACGACGGCGGCGCGTGAATCCATTTTCTTCACCAGATAAAAACCATTCGCGGCGCGCAACGCGTCACTGATGTCGCCGGAATTTTTCAAATCAAAACCAGCGGCGACCACGGCCTTCGGCCAGCGTTCTTCCAGAGCCTCCGCAGAGAACCAGCCCGCATCACCGCCGCGATAGCGCGTGATTTGGTCAGCGGAAAAATCAGCGGCGACCTGGCCGAAGCCGCGCGTGTCCACCGGCAAAGCGGAAGCAATCTGACGCGCTTCGCTCGTGCGGGCGGCGGCGGCGGCGACTTGGTTCGTGTCGGCCTTCGCGTCCACGGCGATGAAGATGAAAGCGAGTTGAACCTTGGCGGGCTGCGTGTAGCGGGTGATTTCTTTTTCGTAAGCGGCTTGAATTTCTTCGGGCAAAACTTTCACCGCGTCAAGCTGCGGCTCCAGTTGCGTGGCTTTGAGTTTGGAAATCAGGACGTCTTCGCAAGCGCGGCGGACTTCGGAGTTTTGATCCAGACCGGCGGACTTCGCGGATTGCAGGAGCGTTTCGCGCGCGACCATTTGTTCGAGCAAGACGGCGCGGTCGGGCAGCGGCAGGCGGTTCGCGGTGCGGCGTTCGTATTCCGCCTTGAAGTCAGCCACGGTGATGGCGCGGTCGCCGACGTGTGCGAGCACATCGGACGGCGGGGATTTTTTCGAGCAGCCCGCCGAGAAAACCAGCGCCACCGCCACGATCAGGCTGGCCGCCGTAGTGGCACAGGCTTCTAGCCTGTGAGTTTTTGCCTTCGTCGAAAATCTGCCGGATGAATCAACACACAGGCTAGAAGCCGGTGCCACTACCGGCGACGGCGAATCCGTTCGGGTGACATGATTCATGGGCGAGGGAAATTGTTTCATTCAGTTCTCAATGAAAATTATTTCAGCGCGGCTGCAACGTGACGCGCATGAACTGCTTGGTCTTCACGCCGTGAACCGCGCTCTTGGAACGATACGAAACCATTTCGATGTCGTTCGTGTTCGCACCCGGCGGCGTGAAATTTTCCACGTCGTTCGACAGCGCGCTCCAATGCGTGAGGTCGTCGGAAACTTCCACGACGTATTCCAGATCCGTGACGCCGAGCGGATGGCGGAACGTGACGGCCAGACGGTCGTTCATGATTTGGTAGAGCGGCAGACCGTTCGTCGGCGAGGGATTTGTCGGGTTCAAACCGAACGCGTAGCGGTTCAAATTCTTGATGCCGGTGTTGCCGGAATCGCGGCGGGAAAAAGTATTCCAGTCATCCGCAGAACTTGCGAAGAAGCGCTGCTTCCAAGAATCGCCGGTGAACAATTGATCCACGATATAGACGCGGCCGACGCTCGGATTCAGCGCGGAGTAGGAGGCGTCCGTCTTGATGGCGACCTGCACATACTTCGGTCCGCCGACGAGGTTCGCGGTGGCTTTCGGCGTGACGGAAATCAGCGCGGTGGTTTGATACGGCGAAAAATTCAGGAACGCGGAGAACGAATTATAGTCCGTGCTGCTCGATGCCGTGCCGGTGGTGGTCAGGCGCACGAGCACGCTGCGGTCAACGATGCCGCCGCGTGAAATGAGGAACGTTCCCGGCGTGAGGTCGCTGCGGGTGGCCGTCGGTTCGAGCGCTTCGATGGTGATTTGCGGAAGCAACGGTTCGATGCTGACGCTCGCCGTGGCAGACGTGCCGATGCCGTAGCCGGTTCCCGCCGCGACGGAAACTTGCGCGATGCTCGTGAGCGCGGAGGAAGTTTGATACGGATTCACCGGGAGCGTCACCGTGCGCTGGCCGCTGGCGAAATCCACGGAGGTCGGAATTAATTGATAGCTCGTGCCGTTGATGGCGGAACCGGAGATGGTGAGATTCACCGTGAGCGACGATCCCGTCGGGCCGGTGCGCGTCAAAGTGAACTGGCCGGCGACCGGGCCGTTCTGGCTGGCCGCCGGAATTGTCGCGGCGATGGAAATGACCGGCGCGAGCGCCTTGTTGCCGGTGAGCAAACTGCCGCCATCGCTCAACGTCCGCAGGTCGGCCTGCGTGTATTGTTTGCCGAGCAGCGTGACCGTCATGTTCGTGAAGCCGGAACCGGCACCGGAAAAATTAATCGCGAGCGTGGTGTTCGAGCCGTTGTTAGAAAGCTGGACGTAGTTCGTCAACTGGCCGGACGCACCGGTGAGCACGCGGCTGATGTCGAGCGCGTCGCCTTGGGTCGTGGAAAAATCTTCGATGGTGTCATTGCCGGAGTTCACGTCGCTGATGATGAACAAGTCTGCGCCGCCGTTGCCGCGCAGAGTTTCGTTGCCGCGTCCGCCGACGAGAATGTCATTTGTGCCGCTGCCGACGAGTCGGTCTGCACCAAAACCGCCAACAAGAACGTGCGGCAATTCGCGGGCTGCTTGCACCGTCGCGGCCTTGAGCGTTTTCGCCGAAGCCGCGCGGGAAGAATCGCCGATGATGAAATTGAAATCACGGCTCCACAAATAATTCAGGAGCATCTGCTGTTCGCTGAACGAAAGCCCGGCAATGTCGCTGAAGCCAAACGGCGCGGCGGCGATGGCGGACGCAGCGGCGGTGATGGCGCCCGAATAATTCGGGCGATAGACATTCAGCCAGAGGGAATAGTTGGTGCCGTGCGCGGGATTTTCGTCGTTCAGGCTGATGTTGAAATTCACCGGGCCGGCGGGCGAGTTGGAGCCGCCGTGGACGAAAATTATTTTTCCTTGGTTCACGTCGTCCTGCGTGAAGGTGCTGTTGAGGGCGAGCGAAACGTCGTTGGAAAAATTGCGGAGATAAAAAGTTCCGCTGCCCGGCAGGCTGGTGAGGCGGTAGGAAATGTTCGTCGTCGCGCTGTCGGAATCAATCGCGGCGAAACCCATTTCCGTGCGGCCATCGGCATAGGCCCAGAACTCGGTGGTGGCGAGCGTGGGGAAACGATTGTCCTGCGTGGGGCTGGTTCCATTCTGAAATTTCTGGAGGTTCGACCAGCCGTCGGCGAACGGATGCGCGTTCGGATCAGTCACGCCGTAGCGGGCTTTCCACCAATCGGGGATGCCGTCGCCGCTGGTGCTGGCAAGCGCGTTCACCAATTCCAAATCGAGGCGATACGTTGCGGCGCGGGAACTTTGATTCACGGAGAAAGTGGCCGTTCCCGGCGCAACGATGCTGGCGGGGACGCCGTCCACCGTCATCGTGAGCAGGCTGCAATCCGCCAACGCGACGGCGAGCGGGACGGAATCGGGCGTGACGAACAATCCGTAGTTGAGCGCCTGGTGCGGCACGGCGAGGCGGTAGGAATAGCGTCCGTTGTTGAGCGGGCTGAGCGTGGCGTTGAGCGTGAGCTGGCGTCCGTCCGGGCGCGCGATGCGCCAGACGAGGCTGCCGGCGGTGATGAGGTCGAGCTGGCCGCTGGTGCGATTGATGACCTGGCCGTAGAAGACGGTCGGCGGCTCGGAGATTTGCGCGGCGGCGAAGAGCGGCGAGAGGATGGCTCCGACGAGCGCGGCGCGGAAAAGTTTTTGCATAAATTTTTTCATAACTTTGGCGTCCTTGATTTTTAGTTGCCGGAGTAGCCGTAGGTTTTGATGCTCAATTGAATGTCCTTGATGCTGTTGATGAAGTTGTTCAACCCGGCAGCCGGGTCGGCATTCATCGTGGCACCGGGGATGATGAGGAGCCAGCGGGTGTTCCAGACGGAACGGCCCACGAGGCGCGTGTCGTAAGTCAACGTGGTGAAATCAATCGCGCCCGGATTTGGGTTGTCGAACCCGGCGGCGAGGAAGCTGGAGAATTTGCGGATGTCGCCGAGCGAACCGCTGCTGCCGCTGACGCTGTCGAGCGACGGACGCCACGTCGGGCTGCCGAGGTTCGCAGTCGTGGCCGGATACGGAATTGGAATCGTTTGATCCAACACGCTCCACGCGCGCATATCGTGTTCGGGGCTGTTCGGAACGGTCATCACATCCGCGCCCGCCGGGACGAGATAGACGCGCGGTGAACGGGTGAGATTGGCGCTGTCGTAACCGGGAAACGCGATGCCCACGGAGAGGATGCGCGTGGCATAAACGGACGGATCATAAGCGCCATCGCCGCCGCCGAGCGGCCAGCCGAAGAAGTTCAGGCCGGATTTAATTTTCGTGCTGAACGGAATGACGAGGCCGGGTTGCGGGCCGGCGGATTCCGGCGCGAAGGAACGGCAGTAGGTGCGGAACTCGGGAACTTGCCAGA
>JAYVQV010000323.1:0-6707 GCA_043776855.1 Limisphaerales bacterium
GCTGACGTTCTCAAAATAAAACGCCGTGGCCGTGAGCGCGACGGGCGTGAGCTGCGAGACGCCGGGTTTCTTCGGGCCGAGGTCATACCAGTCGCCGAGGCCGTAGTTGACGATGTAATTTTCCGCGCGGCTGCCGAGATAGCCGACGTAATTTTTCATCGCGTCGAAGTGACGGCGAAAGAGTTCCAGGTCGCCGCTAAATTCATATTGCTGCCACGGCACGAGGATGAACGAGGCGCTCCATTCCGGTGAATCACCGAAGTCATTCCGCAGATGATTCGTGTCGGCCTTGTTGCGGAAGATGGTGTATTCAGGCGCGGTGGTCGGCACGAGGCCGTTCGTGAGCTGCGAATCGGCGATGTCGTTCAGCGTCTTGGCGAAAAGCTGGTCGAGCGCAAATTCGTAACGGAGCGCGGGGCCGTTGAGATGATCTTCCTCCAGCCAGCCGAGCTTTTCGCGATGCGGACAATCGGTCATCAGGCTGACCATGTTGCTGCGCTGCGCCCAGCGGACGAGCCGGCGCGTGCGGTTGAACAAATCGTTCGAGCAGGAAAATTCACCGACGGGTTCGGAGCCGGATTGCACGACCCGGGCGGAAACGGATTTTATTTTTGGCAGCGCGCCATTCGCGGTGGCCGGGGAAAGTTTCACTTCCAGATAACGGCAGCCAACGTAGAAAAATTTCGGCGACCACGTTTCGACGCCGTCGGTGGCCTTGGTGTATTCGCACCACAACGCGCCGCGATGACCGGCACCCATCGAGCTTTGGTTCACCGCGCCGTCGTCGCCGGTGAGTTCAGCGGGATAGATGCGGACTTTGCTGCCCGCCGGGCCGGCGACAGAAATTTGCGGGACGTGCGCGGCGTTCTGGCCCAGGTCAAAGATGACGTCGCCGTTCGTAAGCGGGCGCCAGGCGATGGCGGGATGCGTTTCAAAAAATTTCAACGGCGGCGCGGCGGCGGAAAGCCCGCGCAGTTCGCCGCCCGGGCCGCTGACGACGAGGGCGGGCGACCATTTGGAATCGTTGAAATTATTTTTGTTCCAATCTTTTTGAACCAGCCGCGCATCGCAATCTTCACCGCCGTAAATGGTGTTGAACGTGATGGGGCCGGCGGCAACGCGCCACGTTTCATCCGTGCCGATGAACTCCACGGAGCCGTCGGTGTATTCGAGGCGGATTTGGGCGATGGCTTTCTGCGCGCCGAAAGAATTTTTGAATTTGGTGAAGCGTCCGCCGCCGGGGACGTGATACATCCCATTGCCAAGTTCGATGCCGACGGCGTTCCGGCCGCGCTTCAATTCCTTCGTGATATCGCGCGTGTCGTAGAGGCAGGTGCGGTCATACTTCGTCCAACCGGGTGAGAGAAAATCATCGCCGATTTTTTTGCCGTTGAGGGTGAGTTCGTATTCGCCGAGGCCGCAGACGTTGACGAGCGCGCGTTCCAAGCTGGGCTTCACGGAAAATTCCCGGCGCAAAATCAATGAAGGAATGTTCGTATCCGCCGCGCCGATCCATTGCGCGTGCCAGTCGTTTGAATTCAAGATGCCCATCGTCCAGGTCGCGGGCTGGCTCCAGGCCGAAACTTTTCCGTCCGCATCCCACGCGCGCACTTTCCAAAAAACCTGCCGGGATGATTCCAATTTTTTCCCGGCGTAGGGAATCTGGATGGACTCGTCAGAAATCATTTTTCCGCTGCGCCACAAGTCGCCGTCGTCGCGCGCGAGATTTTTTGCGGATGAGGCGGCGAGAATTTCGCAGGCGGTTTGTTTTTGGCCGTGCCCGCTGCCCGCGAGTTTCCAAAAAAGGCGCGGGGCGGCAGCGTCCACGCCCGCCGGGTTCACGGCGTAATCGCAGCGCAGGTCAGCGGGCGTCACGATGGCTTGGGCGGAAAGAGCCAGACCGGTCAGCAGGCCGGAAAATAATTTTTTCATGATGGATGGATGATGGCGCAGCAGCGGACGTTGGCGCCGGGCGCGGCGTTTCATTTTTTTTGCTGCCGCGAAAAGTTGCGGTTGCGGTGGCGTCTGATTTTATGCGCCCGGCCGCGCGCGGGCAAACCGTGTTTTGTCCACTGGCCGCAGGGTCAGGACGCTGTCCGCGCCGTCAGAAAATAAACCGCCGCTGGCAAAAATCTTAAGTGAATTGGCTTTTATTGCATTATCAGTTGGCGGGCGGCTGTGTTATTTTCCCACTACACCAATTTTGAAAAAGATGTCCTCATCCTCTAATGTCATCCCGTCGCGGTTTGCGTTCCGCCGGAACTCTGGATTTACCCTGATTGAACTGCTGGTGGTCATCGCCATCATCGCCATTCTGGCGGCGATGCTGTTGCCGGCGTTGTCGGCGGCGAAACGGAAGGCGCAGGGGATTGCTTGTATTAGCAACTCCAAGCAAATTTGCACGGCAATGATAATTTATTGTGGTGACTCGGAGGAGAAGTTTCCAATTGGTGGAAAGTGGCTTGGTAGTGTTACTCAGCTTAACGCTGACTATAATGCTGATAATACCAACACCACAATTTTGGTAGATGCGGCAGTCTCGCCAATCGCTTCGATTATGAAGTCTGCCAATGTTTACAAGTGTCCTGGTGATGTGTATGCAGCCAAAAATGGGCCTCGTGTGCGAAGTATTTCATTCAATGGTGCTCTCGGTGGGAAGCCGGACGCCAAAGGCACTTCGCCTGGAGGGCGCGTTTATTACGCCGGGACTGGTGGTGCTGGGGTGGCTGTAAAAATGACGCAGATGAATCATCCCGGGCCCACGATGACATGGGCGACGGTTGATGAGCATTGGGACGGTATTAATGATGCCTTGTTTATGTTGGATCCAGGTTCTGCTCCTGGAACTGAATATTGGCGTGATTTGCCCGCAAGTTATCATGGCAATGTGGGCAGCTTCTCATTTTTAGATGGTCATGCTGAAATCCATAAATGGATGTCCAGTGGTGTTCGTAGTCCATCAAATTACAAGGTTAAGCAAGATGGCTCGACTCCTTGGAATCCAAACACCGGCGGTTTCAAATTTACGAGCGAGGATTATGAGTGGATGCAGGATCGGATGCCCTATCAGTAATCGGAATTGCTTCAGCTAAACAACAAATTTCATTTTCATCAGAAAAAACCCAAAACTCCCCCAACCTTATGAGAAAACCCTCTTCAAATACCAAACGATTGATGCCCGGTGCAACGGCTAGATTTTTTAGCGCGTCGCTGGTCGTCGCGCTGATGGCTGCGCTGATGCCTTTGGCCAAAGCGCAAACAATAACCTTTTCGGGGACGCCGCCGCCGGTCTTGACGCCGAATATTTATGTTGGTGCCAACTTTTCCGGGGTTTATACCAACCTGCAATTCAAGTCAACGGTTTCGCCGTCACTCAGCCCGGCAAATCCGATCACTTATACCTTCACGGGTGTGCCGTCCGGGGCGACGATTACGACGGTTGCCACCGGCACGACCAACACCGTGACCACGAACATCGTGGTGGCGGTGACCAATGTGACGGCGGGAACTTACGCGGTGACGATGACCCCGTTCACCAATGGCATTCAATTCGGAACAGCTGCGGCCACGTTTAACATTGTGGCGGGCAATCTCTGGACGAACTTGAGCAGTTCACTGGTGAATTGGAACACTGCGGCCAACTGGACATTGGGTGTGCCAGGGACGGCCGACAATGTGATGTTCCAAGACGTTGGCGGTCTCAACCCCGCGACGAACTACGTCAGCGCTTCTACGACGATTGGTTCCTTGAGTTATATTCGCAGCCAGAACACGACCACCAATTTTCTGACCATCGCCGATGGTGCGACCTTGGCCGTGGCCGGAGCCAATGGTTTCTCGTTGAATGAAGATACTTGGCTGGTGGGCGGCGGTGGCAGCAAGGGAATGGCGGTGCGTATTGCGGGCTTTGGCGGCGCGCGGCTCGTGGTGACCAATCCAGCGGCCAACTATGCGGTGAACGGTGCGAGTGCCGTTGCCATTAGTGCCAGCAGCGGAACGGCGCTGCTGATGACAAACCTGGACAACCAGTTTGTGAATGTCAGCCGGGTCGGCTTTGGTGATGCGACCTTGATGGATCGCGGTGCAGTTTTTGCCGAAAACATCTGGGTTGATCTGGCCAAGACGAATGTTTTCATCGCCAACTATCCCGGCACATTTGGCGGCGTGGATTTCACCAATGCCATCCAATGTTTCAATCAATACAATGCCGCCAGCAGCGCCTTTTCGCATGGCAGCCCGATGACGCTCAACCTGGGCATCAGCAACATCTTTTTAGCTGACAGTATGCGGATCGCCGGCAATGCCGTCCAAGGCCAGAACGAATTCCGTTTCCACCCGATTTTCACCAACACGGGAGTTCTCCCCGTGGCGTTGTTTCGCAACACCAACGGTGGACGCATGAATTTCTTTGGCATCGCAGTTTCGAGCGGTGACGCGCTGAACACCCGTTTCTCACGCGCAAATGTGCGCTTCAATCAAGGCATTGTGGACATGAAGGTGGACACCATGTGGCTGGGAGCCAACCGCACCAACGATGGCAGTTCCAGCGGCTCCGGGAACGCCATGACGGGCAATTTGATCATTGGCGGCACTTTGCTCCCGACTCTTACCAGCGTGGTGGATGTCAACCAGCTCATCGCGGGCAATCAGGTTTTCACCAACAACGTTTTCTGCTCGGGCAACATCACCGTCAACACCAACGCGCTGCTCATCGTCAATAACTACTTGGAGCTGGGTCACACGACCGGTGACACCAATGCCGGCAACGCCGCCAAAGGTCTGGGCAACCTCACCATCAACGGCGGCTCGGCTCGGGTGAAAGAAATCCGTGTGGGTGATTTGAGCACCAATAACCAGATAGTTTTGAATATCGGCTCCCGCCTGATTGTGAGCAACACCATCGCCAGTCCGGTCAAAGGATTGACGACCCTCAATGTGAACGGCGCGCAAATTACTTTCCGCGTGACCATCGGCTCAACGAATGCCTGCGTCACAAACTTGATCACGGGAGCCAATGTCACTTTGATCAACATCGCTTCCATTTCTGGTCTCGCACCAAACACGCCGGCCACGAATATTCTCATCGCCTATCAGGATGCTTTTGCTTCGCACAACGTGGCGCTTGGCACCTTGCCCGCTGGCTTCAACAACCTGCAAGTCTTGGATGATCCGGCCAACAAAGTGGTCAATTTGGTCGTGTTGACGAACGCCCCCCATATTCTCGCCTGGCGTGGCGGCGCGAGTTCAGATTGGAACCATTCCGACTTGAACTGGCTGGACACCAACTCGCTCGCTATCACCAAGTTCACCGATGGTGACCGCGTGATCTTTGACAACACGGCGGCGGTTCCGACCAACATCAACATCACTGAAGTCATCAATCCCGGCCAGACCGGCGTGGGCATCTATTCCAGCAATAATTTGAATGCCTTCACCTTCGTGAATGGCGGCGGCTCAATCGGCAACTGTAGCATGGTCAAAGATGGAACCAACAGCTTCCAAATTGACGCGCTCACCACCATCACCCTGCAACAAACCAAGGGAACTATCACCGGCTCCGGCACTATCGCCGGCACAACGGTCAGCGCTGGAGCCAAATTCAATTTTGGTGGAACCGTCAGTGGTGCCTTGCAGGTCGCCGGGACATCCATATTTACCGGCACGGCGAATAATTCAGTCACCGTTCAGTCCGGCGGTGTCATGACCAATACCGGCATCATTCAAGGGAATGCCTTGACCTTGGATTCTGGCGCGCTCTTGCACAACGCCGTCGGCGGCACCTTGCTCTCGATTGGCAATGTCAACGCGGTCAACGTTGCCACCAACGCCACGCTCGTGAACGAAGGTAACATCGGCGCTGAAAGTCAGGCAAACTCGCTTACGGTCAACGGCACGTTCAAAGATTTGGGTGTGGGCTTGATTTACCTCACCACGGCCACCTTCAATGGCGGCAGCATCTTCCTTCCGGGCGGCAACGGCATCGGCACTACCGAAATCAAATCAGCCCTGACCGGTTCTGGATTTCCGGGTCGTCTGACGATGCTGGCTAATTCGACAACCCTCATCAAAGTAGATTTTGCCAACGCCCAGACGAACACCCTCGTCGTCGCGCAATTCACGGATTTCGGCGGCAACATTGCCGTGAAATCCTTCGATGGTTGCACGGTTGCCCTGACCAACGTCAATACGGGCGCGGGCGTGTTCGCCAACGGCCAAATCTTCCGGGTCTTCACTGGCCCCGGCGGTGGCGACATCGGCAATGAAGGCCTCAACACCACCAACCGTTACCCGATTGTTACGCCCATCATCCCGGTCACGAACACCAAGTGGGACTTGAGCAGCCTGCGTGACACCATCCCCAACGGCTTCCTGAACATCACCGGCTTCCCCACCACCGGAACCAACCTCACCTTCAGCAGCTACCTGGACAGCGGCAACCTCGTCACCCGTTTCCAATGGCCCGGCACTTACATCGGTTGGAAATTGCAGCAGCAGACCAACTCCTTGAGCGTCGGCCTCTACACAAACTGGACGACAATTGCCGGCTCATCAGCAACGAACGACATTTACATCACGAACAGCCCGTCCATCCCGGCGGCGTTCTTCCGCATGATCTATCCGTGAGTTGAAAAATTCCTGGCCGGGGTTGAGTGCAAACTTGGCCCCGGCTTTTTATTGCCCAAATAAAATTCAAATTGTCTTAACCA
>JAYVQV010000324.1:0-6696 GCA_043776855.1 Limisphaerales bacterium
GTGCGCGGATGGTGTCTTTGAATTGGCGCGCGTGCAGCCGCTGGATATGTTTCCACAGACGCAGCACGTCGAATGTGTGGCGGATTTGCGCCGCCGAAACTGAACTTGCCAACGGGCAGTTCTAAGATTCAAACTGAAACGAACCCGATGCCTAACGAAAACCAGACTGACCCGCGAAAAAGTTTTGTCCCGACCTTCCTGCCCTGGCTGCTGGGCGCGGCGATGTTTGCCGTTTATTTTTTCACGATCAACCACTGGGTGACGCTGCTGAACATCAGCCCCGTGGCGCAGGTGTCCGGCTTCATGTGGTTTCCGCAGGTCTATGGGCCGGTGACGTGGCTGGCCACGCTGCCGTTTCATCTGCTGCCGGCGGCAAAAATTCCGCTGGCTTTGAATTTATTTTCCGCCGTGTGCGCGGCGCTGGTGCTCGCGATCCTGGCGCGGTGCGTGGCGATTTTGCCGCAAGATCGCACGGAGCCGCAGCGGCAGCGGGAGAAGAGCGACTTTGCCTTTCTGACCGGCTGGCAGTCCTATTTTCCGCCGGTGCTGGCGGTGCTGATGTTCGGGCTGTGCCTGACGTTCTGGGAGCACGCGACGAATTACACGGGTGAAATGACGGTCGCGGTGCTGTTCGCCGCCATCGTCTGGCAACTGCTGGAATACCGGCTGGATGAAATGGAATGGCGGCTGGCGGCGGTGGCGCTGGCCTACGGCGCGGGCGTGACGGAGACGCCGGCGTTCATACCATTCTTCCCGCTGCTGCTGACGATGCTGGTCTGGACGAAGAAGCTGGAATTTTTCAACGTGCGCTTCATGGTGCGGATGATTGGGTTCATGCTCGTGGGGATGCTGTTCTTCTTCCTGCTGCCGGTGGTGGCGAAATGCTCGGCGGATTTCAAGCTGGGCATTTGGCAAACCATGCGGCTGAACATCAAGCAGGACTGGGCGATGGTCAAGGCCATCAAAATTAGCGAGGCGCGGATCGCGGTGCTGCAGGCGGCGCTCTCCACGCTGCTGCCGTTGCTGCTGATGTCTATCCGGTGGAGCTCGAGCTACGGCGACAACAGCCGGATCGGCACGTCGCTCGCCTCGCAGATGGCCCACCTCTTGCATGCGGCGGTGTTCACGGTCTGCGTGTGGGTGATGTTCGATTCACCGTTCAGCCCGCATAATATTTTGTCGTCGCCGTCGCTCCTGCTGTATTTTTTCACGGCGTTGAGCATCGGCTACTGCTGCGGTTATTTCCTGCTGGTGTTCAGCCGCGCGCCCGTGCCGACGAAGCGCGATCTCCGTCCACTGCCGATTCTGCCGCCACCGCTCATGTGGCTTTGCCCGGTGATCGTCGGCGGCGTGCTGCTCTGCGCGGCGGTTTGCACCGGGCTTTTAATTTACAAGAACCGTCCAGTCATCGCGGAATTCAACAACGACACGCTGCTGAAATTTTCCCAACTCACCACCGACCATCTGCCCGCCGGTGGCGCCATCCTGCTGTGCGACAGCGATTCGCCCGGGCAAAACCAGCCGTTGCGCTCGGTGCTGATGCAGGCGGCGGTCGCGCACGCGGGCAAGGAGGCGCAGTTCCCGGTGCTGGACACGCAGTCGTTGAACTACCCGGCCTACCATCAATACATCAAGCGGCGTTACCCGGCCCAGTTCCCGCTCATCATCAAAGATCCCAAGGCTAGCTTCGTCCCGCCGCTGGACATCGCCCTGCTGCTCGGCTCGCTCGCCAAGTCCAACACGCTCTGCTACCTGCATCCCAGCTACGGCTATTATTTTGAACAGTTCTATCAGCAGGCGCACGGGTTGAGCTATCCGATGCATGAGTTCGCCACCAATGCCCTGCTCACTCCGCCCCTCACCGCCCAACAAATCGCCGAGAACGAAGCCTTCTGGACCAAGGCTCTCACCATCCTCGGCCCGACCGTGGAAAAATCCCTGGCCGATGCCGAGGTGAAACAATATGAAGGCGGCTCCGTCCCCAAATGGCTGCTCATGCACCTGCACGCCGCGCCGCAGGCCAACCAAAACGCCATCCTCGTCGGCGTGTTCTGTTCCCGCAGCCTCAACGACTGGGGCGTGCAACTCCAGCGCGCCGGCAAACTTGACCTCGCCGCCGCCCGCTTCCAGGACGCCCGCCGCCTCAACCCCGACAACGTCATCGCCGACATCAACCTCGCCTTCAACGCAAAATTGCAAACCGGCGAACCGCTCGAAATTGACCTCTCCCACGTCAACGCCGACAGCTTCGGCAAATTCCGCAACTGGAATTCCGTCATGACTGCCAACGGCCCCTTCGACGAGGTCAGCTTCGTTTTCGAAGGCGCCTTCCAGTTTTTTCAAAACGGATTTTTCCGCCAGTCCGCCAGCCAGTTTGACCGCGTCCGCCAGCTTCTGCCGCAGAATCTCATTGTGCGCCTGCAACTCGCCCAGCTTTACCTCATCGGACGGCAGGGCGATTCCGCACTCGAAGCCATCCACGACCCGCTCACCAAGCCCGCGCCGTTTGGCCTGAATGAAAATAATTCCACCGGCATCCACATCCTCGCTGCCGCCGCGCATTTCCAAAAAGACGAAGTCGCCGACGGCGTCCGCATCCTCGAAGCCGAGGTCGCCCGCCACCCGGAAGACGACGGCCTCCGCACCGCCGTCACGCAGGCCTATTTTCTGCGCGGCCTCTACACCAACGCGCTGCACCTCATCGAAGGCAAGCTCGCCACCGCGCCGAACGACGCCACCTGGATTTTCGGCAAAGGCTATGCCGCCATTCAAATGGGCAACTACGCAGCTTCCATCCAGGCCATGACGCGCGTCCTGCAACTCCAGACCAACAACGACAGCGCGCGTTTCAACCGCGCCTTGAGCCACCTCCAGCTCGACCAGCTCGATCCCGCCCGCGCCGACTACGCCGCGCTGCAAACCACCTACACCAATTCCGCCCCCGTCGCCTATGGCCTGGCCGAAGTCGCGTGGCGCAAAAAAGAAAATGCCGAAGCCGTCCGCAACTACCAGATCTACCTCGCCAACGCCCCGACCAACACGCCCGAATTCGCCACCGTCCGCCAACGCCTCGCCCAGTTGCGCGGCAAATGAATTGACGCCATGCGCGTCACGCACATCATCACCCGGCTCGTCCTCGGCGGCGCACAGGAGAACACCCTGTCCACCATCCGCGGCCTGCTCCAACGGAGCGCGGACGGCTCGTCCGCCAGTCCATTGGAAGTGAATTTAATCTCCGGCCCCACCCTCGGCCCCGAAGGTTCGCTGGAAAACGTCGCGCGTGAAATCTTCTCCCTCGCCCCTCCGAGGGGAGAGGGCCGGGGTGAGGGGTCAAATTTTACCATCGTTCCCGAACTCATCCGCCCCGTTCATCCGCTAAAAGACTTCAGCGCGCTCCGCAAACTGGAAAAAATCCTGCGCGAACAGCAGCCCGACCTCGTCCACACCCACAGCGGCAAGGCGGGAATCCTCGGACGCCTCGCCGCCAAACGCGCGGGCGTTCCCATCATCATCCACCACATCCACGGCCCGTCGTTTGGAAATTTTCAGGACGCGATTGCCAACTTCATTTTCACCGCCGCCGAGAAACACGCCGCCAAAGTCACCGACCACTTCTTCTGCTCCGCCGCCGCGATGACAAAACTTTATCTCGCCGCCGGTATCGGACGACCGGAAATGTTCACGCGGATTTTTAGCGGCTTCAATCTGGAACCATTTCTCAACGCCACCAACGACCTCGCGCTCCGCAAAAAATTTGGGCTGGATAAAACGCATTTCGTCATCGGCAAAATCGGCCGCATCTTCAAACTCAAAGGCCACGCCGACCTGCTCCGCGCCTTCGCCAAAATTCTGCCGCAAATCTCGCACGCCCGGCTCCTCTTCGTCGGCGACGGCGCGTTGCGCGGTGAGATTGAAAACCAAGTCACCGCGCTTGGCTTGACTGGCAAGGTGATTTTCACCGGCCTCGTGCCGCCCGCTGAAGTTGCGCGTTACGTTGGCATCATGGACTGCCTCGCCCACCTCTCGTATCGCGAGGCGCTGTCGCGCGCGTTGCCGCAGGCGCTCGCGGCGGGCAAACCCGTCATCGCCTACGACTTTGATGGCGCGGATGAAATCTGTCGCGAAAATGAAACCGGTTTCCTCATCCGCACCGGCGACATCAGCGCGGCAGCGGAAAAACTGTTGCTGCTCGCAAACGATCCGGCGCTCCGTGAAAAATTTGGCCGGGCCGGCTCGGCCTTCGTGAAAGAAAATTTCTCCGTCGAAAAGATGGTCGCCGACCAATACGCCATCTACCAGCAACTTTGCTCGGTTGTGTTTTGCTGATGAACTAGCCCAGCAAGTCCGGCCAATCGCAGCCCAAGGCTTTTTGTAGGCGGAGTAGAGTAGTTACGAGGATGTTAACATCCCCAGCTTCAATCTTCTGGACGGTGCGGATGTTGAGATCAACCAGTTCAGCCAGCTTCTCTTGGGTTATGTTGCGCCGGATACGTTCACGACGAACGCTGCCACCAATGGAACGCAACTGATTGGCTTGACGAGAATTTAATGGCACGCCCTATTGGGGCGCATTTACTTCTTGACGAACACGGCACAATGGGGCGTATTCTGCGGGCAGTTGATTAACGACAATATGTCCAAACCCTCACATGATAGCCAGATTTTGGCCTTTGTGACCGGTGCAATTCTGGGAACGCTTGCCTACCTGCTGTATTTGTATCTGGCTCAAGACGTGTTATCCCGAACGGTCTTCGGCTGGTTATTCTTTCCGATGCAATATCCAGTCATCTGGATCTTTGGCGACAAAGAATTTCAGCCTGTGATTGCCATTCTGCTAATGTTCGCCCCAGTCGCCTTGGGGTATGGTTTTTTGTTCTGGAGCTTTCAACGCTCCTTGGGGATGGCTGTCACCATCCTTTTTGTCATGACCGTTGGTTGCTGGTTGTGGATGCATGATTGCCTCCCTTGGCAGATTTTCAAACTCGTTTTCTGGCCGATCGATTTTCTCTCCAACATATTGGGGCCTTTGCATTTCGCCCCTCGGGGCATTCGGATACTCATCGCCTGCCTCTGCACGGGCTTTTGGTATGCAAGCGTGGTCTGCGGTGGCTACCGCTTTGTCACATTATTCCGTTCGAGTAAAAAATCTACATCTTCAGATTCATCGTTTGTCAATTGCCCTCGTTGCCAAAAGGCGTTCCCGACCCCCATTACAACAACCCAGATAGATTTGAACTGCCCGAATTGCCATCAGATATTTCCTTTCGTCCCCAAAAATTAAAACCTATGCGATCTCTGATTATTATCTTGTTGTTGGCTCTGTTAGGTTGGGCTGCGTTTACTCATGGCATTAAAAATGACCTGAACCAAAGGCGAAAAGAGATTGTCCAGCAGTGTGTGCAAGCAATGCCGATGCTGGAGCAGCGTTATAAAAACTTGCCCATACTCTTGGAACTCTATGATCCGCCCGCTCAAAGCGAGCAATATGATACCAAATCAGAAGATCATTCCCATTTACCACCAGAAGCCATTATCCGTCTCAATGGCACTAATTTTTTCCTTGAATCAATTCAAGCCAGAAACGCAAAATTCAGTCTTGAAATAATTGACGGATCAAGAACTGTCAGAACGTATGCAATCAGAGTTAATGGCCCGTCCGAGGAAGCGCGCCGCCGGGCTGGTATACCAATTACGACCTATGAAAAGATCATGCAGGCGAAGCAGCTTGAATCAACCTTGGAATCATTCTTCATCATCATTCGTGAGGCAACCATCACCACTGACCAAGCGGAACTCGCCAAATTGAAAGCTAATTTGGCGGCTACAGACAAAGACTTGATTGCCTTGTTTGAACAGTTGGGGCAAAAGGTCAGCGCATATAACGCAACGATTCACAATAGTTTTATCGGGAAGATTGCTGGTGGGCCATTCATCGGCGAAAGTGATCCAGTAATGTATCAAGATCAAGACTACAGTAACCGTTATTAATTCGCTTCTAAAATTCACACCGACTAAAGCCACGCCAGATTCAGCGCCTATGAAAACATTTCGCACCGTATTCTTCATCGCTTCGTTAATTCTTATCGCTGGTTGCATCAAGGCGACCAATGATTATAAAAGTTTTACGGACTATCATGCGAGTGCTGGTGGCTTTGTTGTGGATTTTCTGATCGGTTACAGCGCCGCCAGTCAGGGTGACTACTTGGGACCGACACTAGATATCGCCAATCAGGACTCCAGTCTTGCTGCCCGGCAATCAGCATGGCGTTTTTGGGCTTGGATCGTCGTAGTCATAACTTTTATTATGTGTTTTTGGGGGAAAAACAAAACTGATTCTTAAACCAGCCACATAAGTTGGCAGTCCTAAATTTAGCATTGAATTGCCGCACGACGCCTTCGTCAAAAGCAAACGCCCACGAATTTCTTCGCGGGTGACGCTATAAAAAGGTCGCTCCAAATTTATTCCAGTTTAATTCGCCTAGTTCTTCAAGATTGATTTCAACTTCCAGCTTCGACTTTCGCAGTGGGTTTGGTTTTACTCTTGGACGACTGGCGTATGACATTTTCTTTCAACTTTTTCACCGCCGCGTTTCCACCCAAAACCCCCGTTTGACAAGCCGATGGCGTTGGACAATTATTTGTCCAACATGAGCACCATCTCTTACAGCGCCGCCCGGGAAAGTTTTGCGGAAACGA
>JAYVQV010000325.1:0-6680 GCA_043776855.1 Limisphaerales bacterium
GTGGACGACGCGATTGTCATGCTCGAAAACATCGTGCGCCACATGGAAGACGGCGTGCCGCCGATGGAAGCCGCGCTGCGTGGTGCAAAAGAAATCGGCTTCACCATCATCTCGATGACGCTCTCGCTCTCGGCGGTGTTCATTCCCGTGCTGTTCATGGGCGGGCTGCTTGGACGGCTGCTGCATGAATTTGCGGTGACGATTGTCGTCGCCGTTTTGGTTTCCGGTTTTGTTTCACTGACGTTGACGCCGATGATGTGTAGCCGCTTCGTGCATTCGGAACGCGGGCGGAAGCACGGAAAAATCTACAACGCCTTCGAGAATTTTTTCAACGGGATGCGCGGCCTTTACGAACGCACGCTGCGAATGGCTCTACATCATCGCCGCCTCACGCTGCTCGCGTCGCTCGGAATTTTTATCGCGACGGTCATTCTGTTCGCCGTGATTCCAAAGGGGATTTTTGCCGACGAAGACAGCGGGCGCATCATCGCCACCACCGAGGCGGCGCAGGACATTTCCTTTGAGGCGATGCGCGAACATCAACTGGCCGCGATGAAAATTGTCGCCGCCGACCCGAATGTTGAAGGCTTTATTTCCTCCATCGGCGGCGCATTCGGCGGCAACGCAAACAACGGGCGGATGTTCCTGCGCTTGAAAGACCGCTCGGAACGGTTGAGCGCGGGCGAAATAATTCAGGAACTTCGCAAAAAGTTTTCGCAGGTGCCGGGTCTCAACGTGTATCTGCAAAACCCGCCGCTCATCCGCGTCGGCGGTTTGCAGAGCAAGGCGCTTTACCAATACAGCCTGCAGGACACGGACGCGAACGAACTGTTTCATTGGACGCCGTTGCTCGTGGCGAAAGTCGCCGGCGAAAAATCTGTTTTTCAGGATGTGTCGAGCGATTTACAGATCGCCAGCCCGCAGGTCAACGTGGAGATTGACCGCGACAAAGCCGCCGCACTCGGCGTCACGGCGCAGCAGATCGAACGTGCGCTCTACGACGCGTTCGGCTCGCGGCAAGTCTCCACGATTTACACCGACGTGGCCGAATACTGGGTCGTGTTCGAGGTTGAGCCGCAATTTCAAATGGAGCCGGACGCGCTCGCGCAACTTTACATCACGAGTTCGTCCGGCGGTTCCAACGGCGTGCCGAAACTGATTCCGTTGAGCGCCGTGGCGAAACTGTCACGCAGCGTCGGGCCGACGAGCATTTCGCACGTCGGGCAACTCCCGGCGGCGACGCTGTCCTTCAACCTCGCGCCGGGCGTCTCGCTCGGCACGGCGGTGGAAGCGTTGCAAAAAATTGAAGCCGACTTGCAGATGCCCGCGACCATCACCGGCAGCTTTCAAGGCGCGGCGGCGGTTTTCCAATCGTCCATCAAGGGGCTGGGCTTTCTGCTGCTCGCGTCCATTCTCGTCATCTACATCATCCTGGGAATCCTCTACGAAAGTTTCATCCATCCGCTCACGATTTTGTCCGGCCTGCCGTCGGCGGGCTTTGGCGCGCTGCTCACGCTGATGTTGTTCGGCCTCGACCTGAACATCTACGGCTTCGTCGGCCTCATCATGCTCGTGGGCATCGTGAAGAAAAACGCGATCATGATGATTGACTTCGCCATCGCGGCGCAGCAGCGCGGCCAGAAACCTTACGACGCGATTTACGAAGGCTGCCTCGTGCGGTTCCGGCCGATCATGATGACGACGGTGTGCGCGCTCATGGCATCGCTGCCCATCGCGCTCGGCATCGGAGCGGGCGGCGAATCGCGCCGTGCGCTCGGCTTGTGCGTGGTCGGCGGTCTCATTGTCTCGCAACTGCTGACGCTCTACATCACGCCGGTGGTTTATCTCTACTTGGAAAGATTGCAGGAACGCTTCAAGCAGAAGGCGTGAGCCCGAATTCCGAAATGAATTAACCGCAAAGAGCGCAAAGAACGCAAAAGGCGGACCTTCAGGGTGGAAACGCCAATGTCAGGAATTGTCCGTGCAACTTTTAACCAAACGCATCCCCGTCTTTGTGTTCTCTGCGTTCTTTGCGGTTAACTTCGGTTTTCGGCGTGAGCAGAAAGTTTGAAGCCGGAGCGCCGAGCATTGCTCGGCACTCCACTCGCAAAATAATCGCGACAAAAATAATTCTCGTCTCGTCCGCCGTTTCGGCAAAGATGAAAGACATGGCGAAGTTGAATTCCAAATTCATCGGGCTGCTCGGCCTGCTGGTTGCGGCGTGGTCTTTGTCCGCCGCAACGAACAACACCGGCTGCCTGCTCGTCAACAGCGGCATCATTCGCGGGCCGGTCGGCGAAAAGAAAATTGCGCTGGTGTTCACCGGCCATTCCTTCGCCGAGGGCGTCGCGACGATTCTGGATGAACTCAAGCGGCATCACGCGCACGGCTCATTTTTCTTCACGGGCGATTTCCTGACGAACGCGAATTTCGCGCCGCTCATCCGCCGCGTCGTGAGCGAAGGGCATTATCTCGGCCCGCACTCGGACAAGCACCTGTTGTATTGCGATTGGGAGGCGCGCGTGAATTTGACCGGCGCTCGGACTCCTTCTCCCCCCTCGGGGGAGAAGGTTGGGATGAGGGGGCAACCGTTTGACGCACTTCAGCCCAAAACTTTGGTCACACAAAAAGAATTCCGCCGCGACCTTGACGCGAACTTGAAAAAGATCAAAGACTTCGGCGTGGCGCGGGATGAAGTAAATTTTTTTCTGCCGCCGTTCGAGTGGTTCAACCCGGACATCGTGCGCTGGAGCGCGAACATGGGGCTGACGCTGGTGAACTTCACGCCCGGCACGCGCAGCAACTCGGATTACATGGGCGATGACGATCCGCATTTCATTTCCAGCGATAAAATTTTCCAAAGCATCATTCAGCGCGAGCAGTCCGACCCGCATGGGCTGAATGGCTTCTTATTGCTGCTCCACATCGGCAGCGGATCGGCGCGCACGGATAAATTCGCCGCGCGCTTCGGTGAACTGGTGGATTTCCTCACGGCTAAAGGCTACGAGTTTGTGCGCGTGGACGAACTCTTGGAACAGCGCGCACCGGTTTTCATCCGCGCCAATCAAGTCGGCTACGGCCCGCGCGAGCCGAAGGTCGCGGTGGCTTTTTCCAAATCCGCGCTGCCGGAAAAATTCTCGGTGGTGGATGCCGTGTCATTGAAAACCATTTTCACCAGCCGCGTGAAAATGATTTCTGGCGTGACGTGGGGACAATTCACGAATCACGCAGAGTTGGATTTTTCCAAGGTGAAGCGCGAGGGAAATTATTTCATCCGCTGCGGCGGCGCGGTGTCGCTGCCCTTTGCGATTGGCGAAAATGTTTATGCGCCGATGCCGGATGCGTTGCTCGATTTCATGCGCGAGCAGCGCTGCGGCTACAATCCGTGGCTCGGCACGAATTGTCACACGGCGGATGGGCGCACGGCCTACGGGTCGTTGACGAACGGCACGCCGCTGGACGCGAGCGGCGGCTGGCATGACGCGGGCGACTTGCTGAAATACTTGCTCACATCCGGCAACGCCACCGCGCAAATGCTGCTGGCGTATGCAGTTGATTCACGCATCACGAATCACTCGTCACCTTTCACTGACAAGACCGACGTGTTGGGAAATCTGGCGACGAACGGATTGCCCGACATTTTGGACGAAGCGCGCTGGGGATTGGATTGGATGTTGAAACTGCATCCCGCGCCCGACCAACTTTATCATCAGGTTGCCGATGACCGCGATCACGCGGGCTGGCGTTTGCCGCCGGATGACCCGGTGGATTACGGCTGGGGCAAAGGCGGTGCGCGGGTCGTTTATTTCGCCGACGGCCAGCCGCAAGGTTTGCGGAAATACCAGAGCGCATCCACCGGCGTGGCGAACCTCGCGGGCCGTTACGCGGCGGCAATGGCGCTCGCCTATCAAATCTGGCGCAACGATCCGCAGCGGAAAGATTTTGCGGAGAAATGTCTCCAAGCCGGAATCGAAGTCTATGCGCTTGGCCGTGCGAAACCCGGCGTGCAGCAGGGAAATTCCTATGGCTCGTCGTATCGCTACGAGGAAACGACTTGGGCCGATGACATGGAATGGGGCGCAGCAGAATTGTTTCGCGCGACGGGTGAAAAACATTTTCTCGACGACGCCAAGCGTTACGCGACGCTCGCGGCAGACGAAAACTGGATGGGCAAAGAGCAGACGGGACATTACCAGTTTTATCCGTTCATGAACGTCGGCCACTTCCGGCTTTACGATCTGGTGGATGCGGATTTCAAAAAAGTTCTCGCCGGATTTTACCGCACCGGCATCGAACGCTGCATCACGGCGGGGGAGAAAAATCCCTATCACATCGGCGTGCCATTCATCTGGTGCTCGGCCAACCTGACCGTCGCGCTCGCCACGCAATGCGCCATGTATGAGCGCATGACCGGCGACCCACATTACCGCGCCTTCGCTGCCGCGCAACGCGATTGGCTGCTCGGTCGCAATCCGTGGGGCACGACGCTGTTCACGGAAATCGGCAGCGTGTTTCCGACCGACGTGCATCTGATGACGACGCAACTCACGAAGCGCAGCGTGCGCGGCGCGCTCGTGGACGGGCCGGTGTATGACCGCATCTTCAAATCGCTCAAGGGCGTGACCATCCGCGCGCCGGATCCGCTGGCGGCGTTCCAGGGCGCGGCGGTTTATCACAACGACATGAACGATTATTCTTCCAACGAGCCGACGATGGACGGCACGGCCTCGGCGATTTTATTGTTCGCGCTGGAAAAAACTTTTTCCGTGGCGCGCTGAAAAATCGTCCGTTGCCGGACTGTGCGAATTCGTTTAGATTGCGGCCATGAGCGTGCAGCAAATTGAAAATGAAATCGCCCGGCTCGCTCCGGCGGAAGCCCGGCAGTTGGCTGGCTGGCTGGAAAAATTTCTATCCGCCCCGCCCAGCGGAACGCGTCCGCGTGTCGGTGAAATCACCTCCGCGCCGGTGACGTATTCGCTGGATGCGTTTGACGCGCTCACGGATGCGGAAATGGAAGAGCTTGGTTTCGCGTGAAGCTCCTGCTCGACACCTGCGTTTTTATCTGGCTCACCCAAGAACCTGCCCGCGTGAGTTCGGTCGCGGCCCGCGCGCTGGATGACTCCGCCAACGAATTGCAGCAAAGTTAAACTGCAAATTTTTTAGTTTTTTGCAAATGGATGCGAGGCATAAAAACAAAGCGATAATCGGCGTGGCTATTTGGTTTGCTGCCATCCCGCTGGTCGTTTTGGCCTGGTCGGTCGCCAATAAACATTTCTCCCCAGCGGACAAAGACACGCTCAAAATGGCGAGAGGGATAATCTTGGCCGCGTTTTTCGCGGTTCAATATTTTTGTTATTTTTGGGGCGGAAGTCATTTGGCGCGGGCCAAGGGTCATTCCAACGGCTTGATTATTTTAGGAATTTTTTGGCCGGCTCAAATCGTCGTCCTTTCTCTGTTGCTGTTTGCACTGCCCGACAATTGTTCCCGTCATTCAGGCCAAAAAACCAAGCGGAAGAACGTCGAAGACGAATCTCAAATCAGCCGCATTGTCCGCTATCGCCGAAATGCGCTGGCGGCAAATGCCGTGGGACTTTTTGGGATATTGATTGCGTTGGGCTGTATTCTTTTAGGCTCGGTATTTTTTGAACGGCGTGACAATGCGCTGCTGGCGAGCGTTCTCATTTTTGTGCCGAGCTACGCCGCCGTGATTTATGGCGGCTGGTGGTGGACGCGCGCAAAAAATTGGCCGGACATCGTCATCATAATCGGCTTGCTGCCGCTGGTTGTGCTGTTTATTCCAGCAGTCAATTCGGTTTTTCGTCTGGATCCGATGCTTTTTCCGGTCGGCATGGTTGTGATGCCAATTATTCTGCTGGGTGTGATTGCCGTTTTGCCCGACAAATCAGGAATGCCCAAACGCAAGCGTTGGGATCGTGATTGACGTTTAATTTTTCCAGCCGCAAAAATCTGTATTTCATCTGTGTTTCATCTGTGGCTAAAATGTTCGGGCATGGAATACGAAGCCGTCATCGGACTGGAAACACACGTCCAGCTTAAAACCAAATCCAAGATGTGGTGCGGTTGCGCGAACCAATACGGTTCCGAGCCGAACACCAACGTCTGCCCCGTCTGCCTCGGTATGCCGGGCGTGCTGCCCGTGCCAAACGAGGAGGCTTTGCGGAAAACTGTTCTCACCGGCTATCTGCTCAACTGCGAGATTCCGCGCTACGCGAAGTTTGACCGGAAAAATTATTTTTATCCCGACGCCTCGAAAAATTATCAGCTCACGCAATACGACAAGCCGAGCACGGCGAATGGCTTTGTAGATTTTGAATTCAACGGCAAAGGTTCGGTCAACGGTTTTGGCAAAGTCCGCATCACCCGCGCGCACCTCGAAGAAGACGTGGGCAAGCTCACGCATTTTGACCGCACCAGCGGCGTGGATTTTAATCGGGCGGGTGTGCCGCTGCTGGAAATTGTTTCCGAGCCGGACATCACGGGCGCGGACATGGCCCACGCTTATCTCAACGCGCTCACGGAAATTTTGCACCAGGGCGGCATCAGCGATTGCGACATGGAAAAAGGCATGGTGCGCTGCGACGTGAACATTTCCGTGCGCCCCGTCGGCACAAAAGAACTCGGCGCAAAGATTGAGATCAAGAACATGAACAGTTTTTCCG
>JAYVQV010000326.1:0-6664 GCA_043776855.1 Limisphaerales bacterium
GAATCAAGTTCTACTCCGGCACGGCGGTCTATCGTAAATCATTTGCGGTTGTTGAAACCAATCAGATTGCTGGGCAAAAATGTTTTCTCGATTTGGGCGCAGTAAAAAACCTCGCCCGCGTTCGCTTGAATGGCCGTGATTGCGGTGTTGTCTGGTGTCCGCCGTGGCGCGTCGAGGTCAGCGGCGCGCTCGTCAAAGGCACAAACCAACTTGAAATCGAAGTGGCGAATCTCTGGCCCAACCGGCTCATCGGCGATTTGTCGCTGGCGGTGGAAAAACGCTTTGCATGGACCACGCGCAATCCGTTCAAGAAAGATTCGCCGCTTTTGCCATCGGGTTTGCTTGGGCCGGTGACAATCCAGGAACTGACCGAATAAAAAGTATGAAACAACTTATTATCGCACTCGCGACCGGCTGTTTGAGTTGCTTCGCGACCAGCGCACAAATCGCGTCGCCGACGAATTATCTCGCGCCGGTAATTTCGTTGCTCGAAACGAAGTGGCCGTCGAACCGCGTGGTGAACATCGTCTGCCACGGCCACAGCGTGCCGGCGGGTTATTTCAAAACGCCCGTCGTGGATTCGCTGCACGCGTATCCCAACCGCTTGCGCGTGGCGCTCGCGGAAAAATATACGAATGCCGTCATCAACGTCAGCGTCACGGCCATCGGCGGCGAAAATTCCGAGCCGGGCGCGGCGCGGTTTGACCGGGACGTGCTGCCGCTCAAGCCCGACGTGGTGCTGATTGATTACGCTTTGAACGACCGTCGCATCGGTCTGGCGCGGGCGCGGACAAACTGGGTGGCGATGATTGAAAAAGCGCAGGCCGCCGGAGCGAAGGTGATTTTGCTCACGCCCACGCCCGACCAGTCGGCGAAACTCAACGACGCAGACGACCCATTGAACCAGCACGCCGAGCAGATCCGCAAACTCGCGGCGGAGTTTCAGGTCGGGCTGGTGGATTCGCTGGCGGCATTCAAAGCAGAGATTGCCCACGGCACGGCGCTGACCAATTTTATGTCGCAGGTGAATCATCCGAACGCGCTAGGTCACGAACTCGTGGCGGCGGAGTTGGTGAAATGGTTTTTGCCTGAAACTACGATTTCAAAAAGCAAATCACCTTGAAGCAACAATGGTGCGCAAAAAATTGAATTCGATGAACACTATTTCCAAGAACTCGCCACGTCGCGATTTTCCCAAACTCAAAGTCGGACTATTTGGCATCGGTCTCGATACTTATTGGCGCAATTCAAAGGGCTGAAACCCCGGCTGGAAGGTTATGTCCGCCGCGTTGAAAAGAAGCTGGCCCAGCCCGGTGTGGAAGTCGTGAACCTGGGCTTGATTGACAATCCCAAGGCGGCGATGCAGGCCGGGCATGATTTCCGTGCGGCGGATGTGGACATCATTTTTTTGCACGTCACGACGTATGCGCTTTCATCCACCGTGCTGCCGGTGGTGCAGCGCGCGAAAGTGCCGGTCATCTTGGTGATTCTGCTGGGCGGTCTCACCACCAATTTCATCTGGTGCGTGCTGCTCCACATCACGAACGGCTCGGCGCACCAGTATTTCAGCTCGACGGTGAAACCCGTTGCCGGTCACACGCAAGGCGGATCGGGTCACGGCGAAAAAATTTCCGGTGAAGTGTTTGAAGTTGGCAGCGCGGTTCCACTATTCGGCAATTACCTGTTCTGCATCCTCGCCGGCACGCTGTGGTATCTGCAATTTTTCTTCTACCAGATGGGCGAAAGCCAGATGGGCGCGTATAAATTTTCCAGTTGGACGCTGCACATGGCGAGCATCATCATCGTTAGCACGCTCTGGGGCATTTTCTTCAAGGAATGGAAGGGCGCGCAGCCGTTCACCAAGAAACTGGTGATGCTGATGCTCATGTTCCTCGTCGGCTCAACAATTATCATCGGCCTCGGCAACAAGAAATCGGCGGATACGGAAGCTGCGGCCAAAGCCAAGTTAGAAATGGTTGTGCCCGCTGTTCAGCCGACGGCTGCCGAGGCCGCGAAATAATAGCATCGGTTCTAGCATTCATGGTCTTTGACCGCCTAAAAACTTCCCGAAACTGCTCGGTTCTTCGAGCCGGGGTTGATTGTAGCGAGCTTCCGCCTTCAACCCTGGCTTCTTCCCGTAGCTGGCTGATCTGTTTTTTGATTCAAGTTATTCGCACGCGCAGCCCATGAAGCCGCTGCCTTTTCAAATGAAACAACTTACCCGTCCAATATGAACCAGCCGCCGACCAAGTCTCGCTCACTCTTGCATCCCCGCGATGAAATCATGCGCACGATGGAGCGCATCTATCGCTACCGGATGACCACCACCTCTGGGGGCAATATTTCGATCCGTGACACAAACGGAGACATCTGGATCACGCCCGCCCGCGTGGACAAAGGCAGGCTGCGCCGCGAAGACATCGTTTGTATTCGCAAGGACGGACGGCGCGAAGGCGTGCATCCGCCGTCCAGCGAGTTGCCCTTTCATCAAGCCATCTATCAACGGCGGCCGGACTTAGGCGGCATCGTGCACGCGCACGCCGTCGCGCTCGTGGCGTTCAGTGTCTGCCGCCGCGTGCCGGATACGCGGCTGTTTCCGCAGGCACGCCATGTTTGCGGGGCGGCCGGCTTTGCGCCTTACGCGTTGCCGGGGAGCACGGCTTTGGGGAAAAATATTGCTCGCACCTTTGCGGAGGGATTTGATTGCGTGGTGCTGGAGAACCACGGCGTCGTTTGCGCTGGTGAAAATCTCCAGCGTGCGTTCGAGCGCTTTGAAACCTTGGAATTCACAGCCAAGACCATTATCAAGGCGAGTCATCTGGGCACGGTTCGTTATTTGAGCGATGCGCAGGTTGCCCAGCGGCACGGAGTCACCTTGCCGGACTTTACGCCGGGCGCGGCCAGTGAGGAGGAAAAAGATTTGCGCGGCCAACTCGCTGACTTTTTACAGCGGGGTTATCGCCAGCGGCTGCTGATTAGCACCGAGGGCAGCTTCTCGGCCCGGCTGGAAGATGGCTCGATGCTCATCACTCCCTCGCGTGCCGATCGCGGTTCAATCGGCATCGAAGACATGGTGCTTATGCGGGACGGTGCGGCGGAGACTGGCCGCCTGCCTAGCCGTGCCGCGCGGTTACACGCGGCGATTTATCAGCGTCACCCGAAAATACGAGCCATCGTCAACGCCTTGCCAGTGAATGCTACCGCCTTCAGCGTCACCGGTGCAGCGTTCGACAGCCGAACGATTCCGGAGAGCTATCTCTTTCTCAAAGATGTGGCGCGCGTGCCGTTCGGCGAGCAATACCAGGCGGTCGAGACGCTGGCGGACCGGTTGTCGCCGGAACATCCGATTGCGCTCATTGAGAACGACGGGGTGCTTGTCTGCGGCACCAGCGTGCTTGATGCCTTTGACCGGCTGGAGGTCTTGGAGACGACGGCCGAGGCGCTCATCAACAGTCGTCCACTCGGCGAGGTCTGCCCCATGTCGGACGCGGTCATTGCCGAACTGACGGCGGCATTTTCCGCGAAGTGATCCTTAACTCATGAAACAAAAAGTTTATCTGGCGGTGGATCTCGGCGCAGAAAGCGGACGCGTGATGGCGGGCTTGTGGAACGGCCAGACCATCCGGCTCGAAGAAGTGCATCGCTTCTCCAACGGTGCGACGATTCTTGGCGAAAGCCTGCGCTGGGACGTGTTGCGGCTTTGGTCGGAAATCCAGAACGGCCTCGCGCTCGCTGGGAAAAAATATGGAGGGCAGGTTGTGTCTGTCGGTGCGGATACTTGGGGCGTGGATTTCGTGTTGCTCAACAAACAGGAGGAAATTCTTGGCCTGCCATATCACTACCGCGACCCGCGCACGAATGGCTTGATGGAGCGCGCGTTCAAAAAAGTGCCGCGTGCGGAAATTTTTGCGCAGAGCGGTTTGCAGTTCATGGAGTTGAACTCGCTTTACCAGTTGCTCGCCTGGAAAAATCATTCGCCGGATATTCTCGACGCCGCGCATACGCTGCTGTTCATGCCGGACTTTTTGCACTGGGCGATGTGCGGCGCGAAGAAAGCGGAATTCACCATCGCCTCGACCTCGCAGTTTGTGCATCCCAAGACCGGGAACTGGTCGAAGTCACTGCTGAAAAAGCTTGGTCTGCCCACGCATTTTCTGCCCGAGATCGTGCCGCCGGGAACGACGCTGGGCCGGTTCCGCAAATCCCTCGCCGCGCGCACCGGCTTGACGAACGCGAAGGTCGTCGCGCCGCCGTCGCACGACACCGCGTCCGCCGTTGTGGGCGTGCCGACGACGGAAACGGGGCAGACGAATTGGGCTTACCTTAGTTCGGGCACTTGGTCGTTGATGGGGGTGGAGACGAATCAGGCGAATCTTTCTCAGGAAGCGCTGGCGCTGAACATGACCAATGAAGGCGGCGTGGATGGAACTTATCGTCTGCTGAAAAACATTATGGGTCTGTGGCTGGTGCAGCGCTGCAAACGTGCCTTCGATGCGCGCGGAGAACATTACGATTATGCGCAACTCGCGAAATTGGCGGCGGCGGCCAGACCGTTGCGATCCTTGGTGAACCCGAACGCCCCCCGCTTTCTCAATCCGCCGGACATGACCAAGGCGATCCAAAATTTTTGTCGCGAAACCAAGCAGCCCGTGCCAAAAACGGTCGGCGAAATCATCCGCTGCGCTTACGAAAGCCTGGCGCTCAAATATCGCGATGTGGTGATCGGTTCGCTGGAAGGTTTGACTGGCACGCCCATCCAGAATGTCCACGTCGTTGGTGGCGGTTCTCAAAACCAAGTTCTGAATCAGTTCACGGCGGATGCTTGTGAGCGTCCGGTCATCGCCGGACCCGTTGAGGCCACGGCGCTCGGTAATTTGCTCGTGCAGGCGCAGGCCGATGGCGAGGTAAAAAATTTGGCGGAGATTCGTGAAGTCGTTCGTGCTTCGAGCGAGGTCAAAGTATTTGAGCCGGTTGCCGGTGACCATTGGCGGCAAGCTGCTGAACGGTGGAGCCAGCTTTCCTAACGAGTTGATCTAGGTTCGGCCCGAAAACAATGAAACTTAATAATTTCATTTCCCTCGGACTGGCATAACCCTCGCGCAGGCTTTGCGAAAACTGGGCGCGGGCAAAGTGTATTTCGCCCGTTGCGTGTAGTCCGCTCGGCGCCGGAAACACCTTTGCCGGGGCGAGCCATTTTGATGAAGCGTTGGCGGCGGTCGGCAAAGCGTGCGCGATGCCGCATGATTTAACGAAAACCACCGGCACTCGGGCATTTTCAGGCCGGATGGAATTATTGCCATCAACAAATTATGATGTATATAGGTGTGACCTTGCACCGGAATCACGCATTTCTAAGCGTTTTGTTTTTGCTCTTGGCGTTCTCAAGCGGCGCGACGGAGGCAACGGTTTCTTCGCCGGACTATTTGGTGGAGTCCTGGGATACCGATTCCGGACTGCCGCACAGCACGGTGACGAGCATCGCGCAGACGCCGGATGGTTATCTGTGGGTTGGCACGTTGCACGGCGGGCTGGCGCGGTTCGACGGCAAGCGCTTCGTCAATTTTCATCCGGGCAACACGCCGGAACTCAAGTCCATCGAAATCCACAAACTGCTGGTGGATGCCCGGGGCACGTTGTGGATCGGCAATGTTGAGGGTGGATTAATTTCTTATCGGGCCGGCAAATTTCGTTTCGAGTATTTGAACAATCAAACGCCGCGTTCCTGGGTGGAGCGGATTTTATCTGACGAGGCAGGCCAGTTGGAATTTTCCACGCGGCCCGGCTTGGTTTTTCGCTGCCTCATGGGGCCGGCAACGAATCGCTGGCAAACCATCGAACTGCCCAATGCCAATACGGAAGCGATGCTCTGCGAGGATGCTGAAAAGGTCTTGTGGTATCGTGCCGCCAACGGCGGGCTGTGCCAACGGCAAGGCACCAATACTCTCCGCATGACGAATCCGTCAGGCTTGCGGAATCCGCAAATCAATGCGCTGGTCAAGGATGCCGGTGGCCGCATTTGGGCGGGCACGGAAAAGGAAATTGCCGTCTGGGATGGGAACGCTTTTGTGACCATGACGCCGACCAATGGCGAGCCGGAGGTGGCGGTGCGCTCGCTGTTGCCTTGCGCCGACGGCAGTTTTTGGGTGCTGACGCCCGACCGGTTGCGAAAATGTTTGGATCGCACTTGGACGGTCGAAGCCGTTGGCTGGACCAATGGTGATTTGGGGAAAATTTCCGGCACCAATTTCATGGCCGGCCTGAATAACCTGTTTGTTGACTCGCACGGCGGCTTATGGTTTGCCCATGAAAAAATGGGACTCGGTCATGTCGCTGCGGGCGGACGGATTTCCTGGGTGCGCGCTCCGCAATTCTCGCTCAAGAGCGGCGTGCAATGCTGGCTGGAAGATTACGAGGGGAACATCTGGCTGGGACTGGCCGACGGCGGGCTGGTGCGTTTGCGCCCGCGCATTTTCAATGTCGTCTGGCCCGCCAGCGGCGTGGACAGTGAATCCGCGCGTTCCGTCTGCGAGGATGAGCAGGGGGTGATGTGGTTCGGCACGGCGAAAAAACAGGTTTTACGCTGGCAGGACGAAGCCTTTACAATTCTAAATCCACCGGGACAACCGCCCTCGTTTAATGAAGTCAAAGTTCTTCCTGCCGGCGA
>JAYVQV010000327.1:0-6656 GCA_043776855.1 Limisphaerales bacterium
GGGGAGAGGGTTGGGGAGAGGGGATTTTTATTTCGCAAACCATTGGCCTCCTCTCCCCGGCCCTCTCCTCCTCCGAGGAGGAGAGGGAGTGGAATCCACGGCGAAGCCCAACCGGGTCAAGCTGCACCACTCTGCGGTTAAATCATTTTCCGCGCTTTCACCGCGCCTGACTTTTTGCCAAGCTGCGCGCCACTAAAAATTTGAAAGCCCTAGTCAAACATCGCAACGCCCGCACGCTCCGCGCCTTCCTCATTGGCGTGGAACTCAAATCGCGTAACGCCGCCGACATCCGCGAATCGCTCGCCGAACTCGCGGAACTCGCCACCACCGCTGGTGCGGAGATCATCGGCGAAGGCGTGCAGAAGATGGATACGCCCGCGCCCGCCACCTTCATCGGCAAAGGCAAGTCGGAGGAATTCGCCGGGCATTGCAAAGAACAGAAGGTGGACACGATTGTTTTTGATGATGAACTTTCTCCCGCGCAGTCGCGCAACTTGGAAAAGATTTTCGAGTGCCGCGTCATGGATCGCACCGCGCTCATCCTGGAAATTTTTTCGCAGCGCGCCCGCACCCGCGAAGGCAAGTTGCAGATCGAACTCGCGCAACTTGCATATCTGCTGCCTCGCCTCACGAAGTATTGGTCGCACTTGTCGCGTCAGCGCGGCTCCACCGGCAGCATCGGCGGCGAGGGCGAATCGCAGCTCGAGGCCGACCGCCGGAAAATCTCCGAGCGGATTGACCGCATCGAACGCGACCTCGACGCCGTGCGCCGCCAGCGCGAAGTGCAACGCGCCGGACGCCAGCGCAGCAACTGGCCCATCGCGTCCATCGTCGGCTACACGAACGCGGGCAAGTCCACGCTGCTGAACCGACTCACCGGCGCGGCGGTGTTGGCGGAAGATAAATTATTCGCGACGCTTGACCCGACGACGCGCCGCCTGCGTTTGCCGACGAAGCAAAATGTTTTGCTGACGGACACCGTGGGCTTCATCAAAAAATTGCCGCACGGTTTGGTCGAGGCGTTCAAGGCGACGCTTGAAGAAGTGGTGCAGGCGGATTTGCTGTTGCACGTCGTGGACATCAGCCATCCGCAGGCGGAGGAACAGATCGCAGCGGTCAACGCCGTGCTCGCGGAAATCCACGCAGCGGCTAAGCCGACGCTGATGGTATTCAACAAGATTGACCAGCTTTCCGGCAGCGTCTCCGCGATGATGCGCGAAAAATATCCGCACGCTGTCTGCATTTCCGCGAAGACCGGCGAAGGCATCGCGCCGTTGCTGGCGGAGATCGGCACACAACTCCGACCCATCCGTGAATTTCTGGACCTGCGTGTGCCGCAGGAAAAAGCCGCCGTCATCGCCCGCATCCACGCGGTGGGGCAGGTGGTGGAGAGCCGTTACACCGGCAAGCACGCGCGTTTCAAAGTCCGCATCCCGCCGCACCTCGTGGAGGAATTTACTGCGTTCGCGGTGGAGGAGAAATAATTTACGTTTTGGGCGTGGGAAGTCTGTAGTCTAGCACCGTGTTAGACAGCATAAAATCAAACCTTCTTGCTCTGAGCCACGAGCCAATCATTAGGATATGGCTTGTAGTCCCAATCTTGCTCTGACTTGTAAGCGCTCCAGCCCATGTGCTCGTAATACTTGGTCATCGCCTCAAAATGACTGCCAGCTTCAACTGTCCAGACCAGTCTGGCTCCCGACTGCAACGAAGCTCTCGCCTCGTCACCCATCGGGCCAGCCAAACAAAACATCTCCAAATCATCGGCGCCAATCCATAGCTCGTGTAAAAGTGCAGCCATACGCGATGCTCCCTAACCTAGTATTGAACTGCAATCTTGTAGTCTAGTTGGTTTCATTTTCGTGACTTTATTTATGGCCAAGATGTTTGTCCAAAGAAATTCACGGTGGAGTTGTCCGCATTTTTCTAGTTCACCCGTGCCGGTTGGCATCCCAAAGCGGTGCTAAAGCGGATTAAGAAATTTTGTGGTCGCCCATTTGAAGCGCGCGGACGAATGTCGGCAGGTGTCTTGGACTGCGGCGGGAAGCGGAGCGCCACGCCGCTTTCGCGAACCAAACAGGATTCGTTCGCGCTTGGTCGTCCGAAAGCGGTGTCGCGGCTACCGCCTTGCCACCGCAGTCCAAGATGTCGTCGCGGTTCACTGCCGCTTTCGCTGGTCAGGACGCATCCTGAAAACTTTGTTTTTCCTCGTGGTTTGAATGGCTCGCCTTGGGAAAACATTTTTCAGACAACCGTGCTGGCCTTGGAAAATAACTTGCCCTAGCGGATGCAGGCGGATAGAGTGCGCGTCCTTGTTCGCGGGGTGGAGCAGCCCGGTAGCTCGTCAGGCTCATAACCTGAAGGTCGTTGGTTCAAATCCAGCCCCCGCAACCAATTTTAACCTCACGGAAACGTGAGGTTTTTTTGTGTTGTGAAAAGGCCGGTGTCTCAGAGCGTGTCTGAAAAATCAGCGGCCAACGAATCATCCTCATTCTCATCCTCATCCTCATCCTCAAATTCTTCGGGAAGGATGGATGACGATGAGGATGAGGATGACGATGATTTTGGGCGTCGCCATTTTCAGGCACGCTCTCAAGAGCTGCCGAGGCTGGGTGGGACACTTTGAAATGGCTTGTTGCGGTGGTGGTTCCGATTATCATCCTGCTGGCTGTCGCGGAAAACCAGCCACGAACAAACACCGCATGAATCCAGAACTATCCAATTTTGCCTCGTGCTTGCGCGAGAAAATTTCCGATTTCCGATTTCCGATTTCCAATTTTCCGGCAATGGCGCTGGAACTCTTCGCGCTCCAGTTCAAACACAATGCCGCCTACCGCAAAATCTGCGAGGCGCGGAAACTCACGCCGTCAGCCGTCGAACACTGGACGCAGGTTCCGACCGTGCCGACGAGCGCGTTCAAGGAACTGGAACTGACTTCGCTCGCGCCCGCCGAGCGCACCGCCATTTTCCATTCCAGCGGCACCACGGAGCAGAAGCCCAGCCGCCACTTTCACAACGCAGAATCGCTGGCGGTTTATGAAGCGAGCCTGTGGGCGTGGTTCGCGCGGAGCGCGGACGGCCCGTCCGCGAGTCCCGGCGAAACGCGCGGACGAGCCGTCCGCGCTCCGATTTTTTTGACGCCGCCGCCGTCACTGGCCCCACATTCCTCGCTCGTCCACATGGTTGAAACCGTGCGCCAAAAACTCGGCGCGGCGGAAACTGTTTTCTTTGGCGTCGTGGCTGATGACGGCTCGTGGATTCTTGATTTCGACAAATTGTTGAACGCGCTCAACTCATCACTCATCACTCATCACCCGCCACTGGTTTTCGGCACGGCCTTTTCCTTCGTGCATCTGCTGGATTTTTTGGCGGAAAAGAATTTGAAATTTGCGCTGCCAAAAAACTCACGCGTGCTGGAAACCGGCGGCTACAAAAACCGTTCGCGTTCGCTGCCGAAGGAAGAACTGCACGCGCTCATCACCGAACGGCTCGGTGTGCCGCGCGCAAACATCATCTGCGAATACGGCATGAGCGAATTGAGTTCGCAGGCGTATTCAATTCAAAATTCAAAATTCAAAATTCAAAATTCGGAGAGCCAGTTCCATTTTCCGCCGTGGGCAAAAGTTCAAATCATTTCTCCCGAAACGAGGAATGAAGTCGCGGAGGGCGAAACCGGATTGATTCGCGTGTTTGATCTGGCGAATGTGTTTTCCGTCGCCGCCATCCAGACGGAAGACTTGGGCATCCGCCGGGGTGACGGCTTTGAACTGGTTGGCCGCGCGCGACTCGCCGAGCCGCGTGGCTGCTCGCTGATGACCGCATGAAAATGATTCAACCGCAGAGAACGCAAAGAGCGCAAAGGGTTTTTCCCGCTGCGTTCGCTGTGCTCATGGCGGTTAAATAAAAAATGAATTTGCCCAACTTTTATCTCGCCGATCTGCCGCCGGAAGCAACGCTTTCGCCGAAGATGATTGCGGACGCGTGCCACATGTTGAGGCGCAACCGCGAACAATTTCTGGCCGCGCGGCCGACGGATGAGATTGTAAAAATTCTCTGCGCGGTCGCGGCGGAATGGCAGCAGCCGGAGAATAAATTCCGCCAACTCGCACTGGAACTTGGCCCGGGGCAAACGGGCTTCGCCCAAGCCACCTTGGCGCGCGGGCTGGATGAATTCTTCCGCCGCTTCACGCCGGAAAATTTTACCGCCCTGCTCGCGCAGGAATTTGGCGACGCGGTGAACGTGACAAGTGACGAGCGGCAAGTGACCGGCGAAGCTGCCGCCCCCCGTCACTTCTGGCGCGGCCCCGAACTGCTCGCCCACATCGCGGCGGGCAATTTGCCCAACCCAACCTTGATGAGCATGACGCTCGGCCTGCTCACGCGCTCGGCACAATTCGTGAAGTGCGGGAGCGGAGCGTCGCTGCTGCCGCGATTGTTTGCACATTCAATTTACGAATTGGACCGCAAACTCGGCGCGTGCATTGAGCTGGCCGAATGGCGCGGCGGTAATCTGGAGCTGGAAAACGCCGTGTTCGCCGAGGCGGATTGCGTCACGGCCACGGGCAGCGACGAAACGCTCGCCGCCATTCGCGCCCGCGTGCCGGAGAAGATTCGTTTCATCGGCCACGGCACGCGGGTGAGTTTTGGTTTCGTCACGCGCGGCGTGCTGCGCGCGGAGACGATTGCGGAAATCATCCGGCGCGCCGCTGATGACGTGACGGCCTGGGATCAAAACGGCTGTCTCTCGCCGCACGTTCTTTACGTCGAGGAACGCGGCGCGGTGGAGTCGGATAAATTTGCGGAACTGCTCGCCGTGGAACTGGCGCAGCGCGAGGCCGCCGCGCCGCGCGGGAAAATTTCCGTGGAAGAATCCGCCGCCATCGCTTCGCGCCGGTCGCTTTACGAATCGCTCGCGGCGCATCGCGGCGATACGAAGCTGTGGGCGAGTCCGGATGCCACCGCGTGGACCGTGGTGTTCGAGCATGAGGTGCGTTTCCGTTGGTCGCCGCTCAACCGTTTTATTTTTGTAAAACCCGTGCCGGACGTGGCGGCGGTGCTGGCGGGCATTGATGAAGTGCGCGGGAAAATTTCCACGGCGGGCATCGCCGCGCCGCCGGAAAAAATGGCGGAACTGGCGCTGACATTCGCGCGGCATGGCGTCACGCGGATTTGCCCGCTTGGCGCCATGCAAAATCCGCCGCTGACGTGGCGGCATGACGGGCGGCCGGTGCTCGGCGACCTGGTGACGTGGACGGACTATGAAATGTAACGAGTGACGAGTGATGCGTGAACGGGCAGGTGCTTTCACGCATCACTCGTCACTCATCACGAATTTATTTTATGAAAATGGAATTAAGAAAATCGTTTCAGTTTGAGGCGGCGCATCGGTTGCCGCGCTTGCCAAAGCATCACAAATGCCGGCGGCTGCACGGCCACAGCTTCAAGGTGGAGCTCGTCATCGCGGGCGAGTGCGATCCGAAACTGGGCTGGCTCATGGACTACGCCGACATTAAAGCGGCGTTCAAACCCATCTGGGAAAAGCTGGATCATCATTACCTGAACGAAATTCCCGGCCTCGAAAATCCGACCAGCGAAATCGTCGCCGCGTGGATCTGGAAAAAGTTGAAGCCGAAACTGCCGTTGCTCACGGAAGTCGTCGTGGCCGAGACGTGCACGGCGCAGGCGGTGTATCGCGGGGAGAAGTGATACCACGACCCTCTATTTTTCGGTGGAATGACTTGGGTGATGCGTGATCTGCCCTGATTTCACGCTCATACCAACTACAGATGAAATCCGGTAAAATCCACGGCGACCATTGGTTGAAGGTGCTGGGCAACCGGTGCGCGTCTTGGACTGCGGCGGGAAGCGAAGCGCCACGCCGCTTTCGCCCGCGCGGAGCCGCCCGCGAGCTTTCGGATGATGGCCGCACGCTCGAAAGCGGTGTCGCGGCTGCGCCTTGCCACCGCAGTCCAAGACGCAACGGATTTTACCGGTCATCAAACGTAATCTCCATTTGCAGCGCATGGATTTTGAAAATAAAAATGTGTTCGACAGATGCTTGCGCCCGAAATAGAGTCGCGACATGAAACGAGATAGGCTGCGCTTGGTGCAGCACATTTACTGTTAGGCATCAGCGATGAGCTACGCCCATTATTTTATTCTAGGCATCATGGTTTTGATAGCCTTGGTTGGTTTTGCGTCATTTGTTTATGAAGTTCTGCCATCTAAATGCCACATTTTTGGCAAGCCGATCGGCCGGGGTGGCATTGATTCGCTGATTTGCTTTTTGGGGCTTGCCAGTTTTTTATTCGGTATCTGGCTACTGGCATTTGATACTCATGGGCATCGTGGCCTTGGTTTCATACTCGTCGGTTCAGGATTTCTAGTTTTATGCTTGGTGGTTTTTTTGAGAAGCCGAAATCTACTATGATGCCTAATACGGAGATAGGCCGCATAAAATTCTCCTCCGCTGCCAGTCCCCGCCGCCTTCAATAAACCTTCCGCAGATTCGACGGTAGGATTCCCAGTTCATCGCGGTATTTCGCCACGGTGCGGCGGGCGATGGTGATGCCTTTGTCCGTGAGCATCTTCACCACTTCTTGATCGGAGAGCGGCTTGGTGGTGTTCTCGGCCTTGAAGATTTCCGTGACCATGTC
>JAYVQV010000328.1:0-6629 GCA_043776855.1 Limisphaerales bacterium
CGCCAAGCAGATCACCGGCTTCATCCGCGACCGCAAGTTCAAGGTGACGACGCAGATCCAGGGCGATGAAGTGCGCGTGACTGGCAAGAGCCGCGATGACTTGCAGGATGTCATCGCCGCCGTGCGCGTCCACGATTTTCCGGTGGCGGTGTCGTTTGGAAATTTTAGGGATTAAGTTTTTAATTATGCTTAAATCGGTTGCAGATCTTTTGGGTGCTTTGCAAGTAGCCGAAGCAAAAGCTTTATCTGAGTCAGCAATCAAGCATCCTGGAGTCATTGGAGAAATGTATGAAGGGCTGACGTCTCGGATTCTTAAATTGCCGCTACCAAGAAATGCAGGACTGCGAGTTACAACTGGTTTCCTCAAGGACAAAACAGGGCAGCTTTCTCGACAAATTGATTGTATGGTTGTTCAGGGTGTTGGAGAACCTGTTCCCCATACCCGACACGAGGTTGTTTCCATTGAGAATGCGCTGCTTACAGTAGAAGTCAAAAAAAGCCTCTACTCGAAAGACCTTGAGGATGCTTATCAAAATTTACTTTCGGTTAAGAACCTAGATTCAGACGCCCTGCCGCTTGTGAAGCTATTTACCAGCGCTTTTCAGGGCATCACGGGCTATCACCTTCCTTCAACATCAGAAGACCGTATGGCTTTACCGTTTCACATCCAACACATATATCACGCTCTCTGTGTAGATTCACGGCTACCAGCTCGAGTGGTATTCAGTTATGACGGTTTTTCTTCGGAACAAAGCTTTAGAGACAAGTTTTTCGCGTTTCTCAAAGAGCGATTGGAAATACAAGGCTACGGACCAGCCAGTATGCCCAATGTAATTACTAGCGGCCAATTTTCAATTTTCAAAGTCAATGGCATGCCAAACATGTTTGCGATGCAAGATGACAGGTGGGACATTTTGGCGACTACAAATCGGAACCCACTACTTTTATTACTCGAATCTCTTTTCTGTCGTTTGAATTTCATGGACCTGGTTCCTGATGAAGTATTTGGTGATGGCTTAAAATTAGAACGTGCAAACCGCTTCATTTCTGCCCGAGCAATCCAAGTGCACGATAAAACTGGTTGGGAATATTTTTATCAAGGCGAAGTAGACGACATCGGTCCGCTTGAAGCATTTGACCAAGATTGGTCGCCAACGTTTGTGGATAAAACAACTTGGATTACACTTCAGATTTTATGTAAAAAGCCTATAGAAATAGAGGATTCTTCTTTCAAAGAATTCCTTGAAAGAAATCAATGCCCTCTTGAGAGACTTCTAAAGAATCTGCGTGACTCACGTCTGGCAGCCCTTTCAGGAACAAAGCTAAAATTACTAACGGACCAATTACAGTGTGCCGTTTTGCCAGATGAGCGTTTTATTGCAGGAGAAAATTCTTCAGGTCAATTAACCAAATGGATCTTTGATTTCATGGAAAAACGGAAAAAAAGCCAGCCGTAGGATTTTATATTTCCACGACCTGCTTGTATTCCGGCACGATGTCTAGGCGTCCGGTTTCATCGCGCGCAACACTTCATCGCGGGCGAGATTTATTCCAACACTTGCGGCAGATCCCTCGCTCCGTGCAGGACGCGGACGATGTGCAACCGACTCGGCGCGGCGGTGACGCGGTAGAAAATCAGATAATTCCCAAACCTGCGCACCGGCCAGAAACGCATTGCGGACAACTCAGCGCGATTGGATTGATAACGCGGGCCGACTTCCGGCCATTGCGCCAGCGTGCGAAAGCTCAATTGCAGCGCGGTCAAAAATCGCTCGGCGGCCGCTGGATTATGGAGCGCGATGAACCCGTGGATATCCGCGATGTCGTTGAGCGCCTCCTCGGCGCGGATGATTTTAAGCGGCTTCAAGTTGCTTGAGCTTGCGGCGGGTGCGGGTGCGGATACGGTCGAAGTCGGCATCGGTCAGCGGCTTCGCGGGACTGCGGACTCCGACGAGAAGTTTTTTGTCCAAATCAGGAATATTTAATGCGGCCTGTTGCTCCGCATTTTCCAGTGCTCGCAATCCAGCGCGAACGACTTCGCTGGAATTGCCGTAACGCCCGCTTTCAATCAAATCGCCGACCAAGTCTTCGTAGTATTTGCTCAACGCTACATTCATGGCGTCAATCTAGGCTGATGACATTAGATGTCAATAGCTGTTACTTGATCAAGAGAAAAACGATAATGGCCAGCGCGATGCGATAGATGCCGAAGGCGTTGAACGTGTGCGTCTGGACGTAGCGCAGCAGCCATTTCACGGCGATGAAGGAGACGACGGCGGCGACGGCGGTGAGTAGCAACATTCCCCAATCTTCCTTCGGCAACCCCAATCACGAGATGATGCAATGACTTGAAAATTTTCCAAAACGCAGCGCCAGCACCGGCAGCACCAGCAGGTTTAGCGCAGTGGAAGTCACGAGTCCGCCCAGGATCACAATCGCCATCGGCCCCTCGATTTCGCGGCCCGCCTCGCCGCTGCCGAGCGCGAGCGGCAGCAGGCCGAGCGCGGTCACCAGCGCGGTCATCAAAATGGGAATCAGCCGCTCGGTTGCGCCACGCAAAGCAGTTTCAATATTCCACGGCAACTTTTCCTCGTTCACCAGATGCTCGAAGTGCGAGATCATCATGATGGAATTGCGCATCGTGATGCCGAACAACGTGACGAAACCCACGAGCGTGCCGAGCGAAAGCGAGCCGCGCCCGTCGTCGCCAAAATAGCCGACGAGAAAAATCGCCAGCACGCCGCCGACCAGCGCGAACGGCAGGTTCGCCAGCACCAGCAGCAAGTGGCTCGCTTTGCGGAAGACGATGGCGAGCAGCAAAATGATTCCCGCCGTGGCGACGAGCGAGTGCAACAACAGTTCGCGCTGCGCCCGTTGCTGCTGCTGCGCCGCGCCGCTGAACACGGCATAGACGCCCGCCGGAAATTTCACCGTGGCCGCGATTTGTTTCTGCGCGTCGGCCACGAACGAAGACACATCGCGCCCCGCCGGATTGCACGTCACCGTCTGCCGTCGCCGCGCGCCGTCATGCAAAATGGTGTCGCGTCCCATCGTGAGGAAAACCTCCGCGAGCTGCTTCAAGGGCAACCGCACGCCCTGCGGATTGCTGATGAGCAGGTCGCCGATGCTCTCCGGCTGCTGCCGCGCGGCAGGTTCGAGAATGACGGCGACTTCAAAAACTTTTGCGCCCTCGTAAGTCTGCGCCACGATCTCGCCCTGATATGCCGTGCGCACGGCTTCCAAAACTTCGACGGGACGAAAACCAAATTGCGTCAACCGCTCCGGTCGCAACCGAATGGACACGCCCGGCGCGCCCGGCGGCGCGGACACCTGCACGTCCGCCGCGCCGGAAACTTTGTTGAGCGCCGCCGCGACTTCCGCCGCCTTCGCGTCCAGCACGTCGAGGTCGTCGCCGAAAATATTCACCACCACGCCCGCCGTTTCGCCGGAAATGGTTTCGCCGATGCGGTCGCCGAGGAACGTCATCACCTCGCTCTGCACGCCGGGAAAGCTCGCCAGCACGTCGCGGATTTTCGCCTGCACTTTTTCCTGGGCGTCGCCCGCCGTCGGTTTCAACTCGACGTGCATCTCGCCGCGATGCGGCCCCCAGGTGTCCTCACCGCCCTCCGCGCGCCCGCATTGTTCCTCGACGCTTTTGATTTCGGGAATTTTTAACAGCTCCGCTGAAATCTGTTTGCCGAGCCGCATCATTTCCGGCAGCGAAGTTCCCGGCGCCATCTTCATGCCGACGACAAAATGGCCCTCGCGGAAATCCGGCAGAAATTCCCCGCCAAAAAACGGCAGCGTCGCCAGCGCCGCGATGAAGGCGATCAAAGCCGCCGCGATAATTTTCTTCGGTCCCCGGCTGATTTTTTCCAGCGCGCGACGGTGCAGCGATTTTATTTTACGAAGATAATCCGGTTCCTCATGCGGCTGGTTCCGCGCGAGCAGCGCCAGACACAACGCCGGCGTGACCGTGAGCGCGACCAACAACGACGCCATGTTTGCGAGGATGAACGCAATGCCGAGCGGGGCGAAGAAACGCCCCTGCAATCCGCTCATCGTCAGCACCGGCACAAAAACCATCGCGACGACGAACGTGGCATAGACGACCGAGTTCCGCACTTCGAGCGTGGCGTTGAGGATGACGCGGAAGAGGCCCACCTCACCCCGGCCCTCTCCCCCCACTCCGCTGCGCTGCGTGGGCGGAGAGGGAGAAACGTTCGGCGCGTTTTTTTCAAACTGGCTGGTTGGCGAATTGGATTGAGCCTCCGCTGCGCCAGAAAGCTGGGAGCGTTCCTCCCTCTCCCCGGGGGAGAGGGCCGGGGTGAGGGCGGACGTTGAATCCAAATTTTTCTGCGCTTGAAATTCCCGCAACCGCCGCAAAATATTTTCCACCGTGATGATGGCGTCATCCACCACCACGCCCAGCACCGCCGCGAGACCGCCGAGCGTCATGGTGTTCAGCGTCACGCCCATCCGGTCGAGCACCACGACCGCCGCGAGCAGCGAGAGCGGAATCGCCGTGAACGCAATCAGCGCCGTCCGCAAATCCAACAAGAATAAAAACAAAACCACCGCCACCAGCACCGCGCCGAGCAGCAGCGACGTTTTCATGTTCTTGATGGCAATCTCGATGAACGACGCCGGACGATGCAGCGCGGGCGTGTATTGAATTCCCTCCGCCGCGAACACCGGCCGCAATTCCTCCAGCGCCGCCTCGACGCCGCGCGTGACTTCCATCGTGTTCGCGCCATATTGGCTGGAGGAAGTCATCAGCACGCCCGGCACGCCGTTGATGATCGCGTCGCCGAATTTTGGTTCCGCGCCCTCGACGACATTCGCGACGTCCTTCAAGCGGATGCTGTTCGCACCGCGCTGCGTCACGACAATTTCGCCCAACTGCGCCGCCGTGAGCGACTGCCCTTCGGTCTGCAACACGAGCCGTTGCGCCGCCGTTTCCACAAAGCCCGCGCCGCGCACACCCGTCGCCGCGCCCGCCGCGCTCGAAACATCTTGCACGGAAATTCCCAACGCGAGCAGGCGGTCGGGCTTGATTTGAATCTGCAACTGCCGCACTTCACCGCCAAAAACTTTTATCGCCGCCACGCCGGGAACGGCAAGCAAACGCGGACGCACCGTCCAGGCGGCGAACGTCCGCAGTTCCATCGGCGAAATTTTTTCCGAGGTCAGGCCGAACTTCAACAAGTCCATCGTCGAAGACGTGAGCGGCTCCATTTTTGGAGACTTCACGCCCGCCGGCAGTCCACCACCGAGCTGCGCGAGCCGTTCCGCGAGCATCTGCCGCGCGATGTGGATGTCCGTGCCCTCCTTGAAAACCGCCGTGACGACCGACAAACCCTGGATGGATTCCGAGCGGATGGAATCGAGATCGCCCGCGCCGTTCAACGCGCCCTCGACCGGCCGCGTGACGAGCGCCTCGACCTGTTCTGGCGCGAGCCCCGGCGCTTCCGTCTGCACCGTCGCCTGCGGCTGGACGAATTCAGGAAACACATCCAGCTTCGCGTGCGTCGTGACGAACAGCCCGTAGCAAATGAACCCGACCGCGAGCGTGATGACCACGCCGCGCGAGCTTAAAGAAAGTTCAACCAGCCGTTTTAACATTAGTTAGTGGCACAGGCTTCTAGCCTGTGAGTTTTTGAAAAAATAAATTGGGCAACCAGCTCGCGGAAAGCGGCGGCGAAGAAATTCACAGGCTGGAAGCCTGTGCCACTACCGCCCGCCGCTCCAACCTGCGGAGCGCGGCGTTCGCGCCGCTTCAACAACCGGATTGAAGGAAGCATTTGGACAAGGCCTAACCTGCCCAAACATTCGGGCGGTGAAGCGGCATAAATGCCGCGCCCCGCTGCCGTCGCGCTCAAATCGGTCCAATTCATTTCGTGTATTTCGTGGTTAAAAAATCCGGTCAGGGCGCCGCGTGCGCTGACAACTCCGTTGAAAGCACCGTCTGCGCGCCGCTGGTCACGATGCGGTTCGTCGCCGACAAATCTTCCGCCACAAACCAGCCGCTGTCCGTCCGCCGGTCGAGCGGAACTTCCACACGCAAAAATTGATTCGTCGCCGTCTGCACATAGACCCAGCCCTTGCCTTCATGCCGCAGCACCGCGCTGGCCGGAACAATCACGCCGCCCACCGGCTCGCCGGAAATTTTCAGCGCCGCCGTGACGGAAATGCTCGGCGGCAATTTTTTATTCACCGCGAACAGCAGCGTCTGCACCTGCGTCGCGGGATCAATGCGGAGGTCATCGGCGAAAGCCGCCGTGAAGGAATTGGTCTCGCGGTTGAAAATGAAAATGGTCGCCTCGGCCGGCAGCGGATTGGGAAACGTTCCGACGGGCAGGGAAATTTTGACGAGCGCGGTGTCATCGGTCTGAAGTTTTTCCGCGAACTCCGTGAGGTTCGCCTGCGCCGCCAGATGCACGCCCCACTCGGCGGTGAATTTGGCGCGGGCGGATTTCAGTGCGAGCGAATCGCGCGCCGCCGCCGCCTGCGCGGCTTCCAGCGCGCGCGGCGAGGCGTTGTCCTGCGCGGCGAGTTTTTGCGTGCGCTCCAGTTCGTTTTGAGCAGCGCCCGCCGCCGCCCGCGCCGTTTCATAATCCGCCGCCGCC
>JAYVQV010000329.1:0-6578 GCA_043776855.1 Limisphaerales bacterium
GTAAGCCTCGAACTCGGCGGCGCAGGTGTCCACGAGGCGGTAGCTGGGGACGAGGCCGATGCGTTTGCGCTCGGCGCGGATGGCGTCCTCGGTGGAACCGGTCAGGTGGGCGATCTGCCGGTCGGAAAATCCGAGCGACTTGGCACGGGCGAGTTTTTCAGCGTTGAGTGATGACATTCGGCGAAATTAAATTCGCGATAGTAAGCCGGATTTTGTTGCGCCTGTCCAGAAAGTTGAGCGGGAAGGAAGCTAAATCAACGAGCTGAAATCTTATAACCTGTTCTCGCTCGCAAATTCATTTCAGTTTCGACTCAATCTGCTTCCACGCGTTTAAGAACTCGGTGAAATCTCGGTTCTCATCCTCGAATCTGTCCAGACAGAAAAGTTCTTTATCCGATTGGTTCAAGCCTCTGGCTTCCCAACACCGCTTTGTTCTTGTGACCCGTAAGTAAGAGTGAATGCGGTTTTTCTCTGCGCCGTGAATGGAACGAAGTCGCCGCAAAAGTTCCTTCGGTGGCAGAATTATGAAACTAATCTGTTTCTCGATAAATGATGGGAGAACAAATATCCAGAAGTCGGCCTTCGATTTCTTAATCTTCTCTGTGTCGTGGTTCCACCACCCGGCGGATAAAAGGCGATTCTGATCTAAGGGAGTTCCGGTGGTAGGGTTGAAATCTTTGCCGAACTTGACTTGTAGAGACACTGTTTTGCGGTTGCCCGCATCGGTCACAAGCAGATCAATGCCCGTGTCTTTGGATGGAACCCAAACATTCCACTGGCGGTATGTTCGTTCAATATGTTCCCCGACAAGATATTCTCCTGCGTGAACTGTAAACAATGGTTTCATTTTCCAAAAAAAAATTGTTTTCCGTCTTCGCACACCGCTCGTTTCACAATTTCGAGATTGTGCTGGCCGCAAACGTTTATCAAGCCCCTTTTCCCGGAGCGCAAACGGCGCGCGGCGTTCACGCCGCTTCAATTCTCGCACGTCAGCACGCTTAAAAAATACGAACGCCTCCTTCAATCCGCACATTGAAGCGACCTGAAGGTCGCGCGCCGGGGCAGCCCCTTTTCCCGCCGCTGTAGCGTCAGGCATCCGTGCCTGACGTAGAGGGCGGCTTCCAGCCGCCCGGATAAAACGCGGCGCTACGATTCCGCCCGCAAAAATTTCCACGCCACCGTCATGAGTAAAGTTTTTTCCGCCGGGCTGGAAGCCCCGGCTCTACGGCAGGCAATGATGCCTGCCACTACCTGCCAGCCAAATCGCTTGTCGCCGCCGTCATTTTATTTTATCAAATGGGCGGTGAGTGTTTTCTCCAAAATCTTTTTCCGGCTGTTTTTATTTCTGCCGCTGGCGGCGCTGGCCCAGATTGACCCCATCAAGCGCGACCTCGTGCAGTTCGGCGCGAATGCACCGATGGAAGGCCAGTCGCCGGTGGCAGGCTACGCGTATTACTATCACAACCAGCCAGATTTTCTCCGCACGAACATAACGTGGCGGCTGGCGCTCGCGCCGGTGTATCTGGACACGGAACTCGGCTTCGTCCACGGCCTCGGTGCGAACACGGATTTTGCCATCGGCGCGGCGGGCGGCGGTTTCGCCGACGGCTACAATGAAATCAGCGGCGGCCAGTTCGCGAAAGATCAGTCGTTCGATGGCGACGGCGGGGAACTTTCAGCAAGCGTGTATCATTTGTTCAACCCGGATGATTTGATCCCGCTGAACTTCGTGCTGCACGGCGCGGCGCATTACGCGGCCTACGACGAGAACGACACGACGGCGAAAAATTTTCAACTGCCGAACAGCGGCGTGGATTTCACCATCCGCACCGGCCTGCGCTACGGTGGCATCGAGCCGACGTTGTTCCCCGACCTCGCGATGGAACTGGCGGTGTGGTATCAGGGCGGGTTCCGCACGGACGCGGGCCGGTATGGTTTCAACGGCGACCGGAACGTGGAGAACAACACGCATCTCTTCTGGGGATCGGCGGCGCTGTCCTACACGTTCCCGGAGAGCAAACAAAATATTTTCGCGCGGATCATCGTCGGCACGAGCATCCATGCGGATCGTTTGAGCGCGTATCGGCTCGGTGGATTTCTGCCGCTCATCGCGGAATATCCGCTGTCGTTGCCGGGATATTTTTATCAGGAATTCAGCGCGCGGCAGTTCGCCCTGATCAATGCGAGCTATCTGATTCCCGTGACGCGCTGCTGGAGTCTGGAAGTGAACGGCGCGACGGGCGTGTTCGATTACCTCCCCGGCTCCGACCAGCCGGGCGCCTGGGTCAGCGGCGTGGGCGCGGGCATCATGTATCGCTCACCGACTGACCGCTTCAAAATCATCGCGAGCTACGCGTATGGCATTGACGCGGTGCGCTCGCACGGACGCGGCGCGAGCAGCATCGGCATCCTGTTGCAGATAGATTTGGACAAGGCGACGGCGGGATTCAATGCCACCAGCCTCGGCAACTGGCGCGGCTGGACGCACATGTTCAACCGCTAGAGCGTTTCCAGAAATATTGTAGCTGGCGGAAAGTGTCGTCGCGTTCTCCCTCACCCCGGCCCTCTCCCGCTGGGAGAGGGAGAACCACCCGCCGGCTCTCGCAAAATCTGTCAGGCCCGCGTGCAAATTTCACAGGCCGTTGCTGACGGCCTCCCTCTCCCAGCGGGAGAGGGATTGAGGGTGAGGGAGAACGCATCCGTCCCTTCACTCCGCCACATCATTTATGAAAACGCTATAGACCGACGCGCGCGGTTGCAAAAATCAAAACGGATCAGGTGTTGGGAAAAAATTCGCATCGAAATTTTTCGCCGCCCCTTTCTTCAAATTCAATTCAGCAACCTTGTTGCCGTAACGAACTTTGATTTTTCCATCACCGCTGACGTTTCTAATCGTGGCGGAGGCGAGCTTGCCATCTTGCCACTTGATGCCCACCTCGCAGCCACCGCGCGCGCGCAGGCCGGAAACTTTTCCGCTAGGCCAGACTTTGGGCAGCGCGGGCAGAAGCTGGATTTCATCAGTCTGCGATTGCAGCAGCATTTCGCTGATGCTGGCCGGCACGCAAAAATTTCCGTCCATCTGGAACGGCGGATGCGTGCAGAAAAGATTCGGCAGCACACCATGCTCGAAAAGATTTTGATACATGAAATGCGCCTTGTCGCCGTCCGCGAGCCGCGCCCAAAGCGCCATACGCCAGGCAAACGCCCATTCGCGGCAACTGTCGCCGGTGACGCCGCGCGCGTCGAGCGAGACGGCGGCGGCCCGGGCGAGCGCGGGAGTTTCGGTCACGGAAATCTGCCGCCCCGGATACACGGCGATGAGGTGCGACGTGTGGCGATGATGGTCGGTCGGATCGTCAATGTCTTCCTTCCATTCCTGCAACTGCCCCCAGCGGCCGATTTTGGGCGGAAGCAAATGGTCGCGTTTGTTTTCCAAATCTTTTGCGAACCCAGCGTCCACGCCGAGAACTTTCGCGGCCTCGGCGGTGTTGTTGAACAAATCCCAGACGAGTTGCTGGTCAAATGAAATGCCGGGTTCCTTCGGGCCGTGTTCGGGCGAAAGGCCGGTGGGCGTGAGCAGCGTGCCGTCGGGTTGCGGCTGCAACGCCGCCAGCCAGTAGGCGCAAACTTCTTTCATCGCCGGATAGGCGAGGTCGCGCAAATATTTTTTATCGTTGGTGAACCGGAAATGGTCGTAGCTGTTTTGCAGCATCCACGCGCTCGTGCCCGGCGTCCAGTCCCAAGTCGAGCCGCCGAACAAACCGCTTTCGCCGCGCATCAGCCAGCCCGGCTGATGAAATTCCTTTTGCGTCGCCGCGATGCGCACGGCGCGGATGGAATTGATCCAGTCGGCGTAAGGCTCGAAGCATTCGGACAAATTGGCGGCATCCGCCAGCCAGTAATTCATCTCCACGTTGACATCCGTGTGGTAATCGCACCGCCACGCGGGATTATTTTGGTCATTCCATTTGCCCTGCAAATTCGCTGGCAACCCGCCAGAACGCGACGAGCTGATGAGCAGATAACGGCCGTATTGGAAAAACAAACTTTCCATGCCCAAATCCAACCCGCCGGGCTTTTTGAGCCGCTCAATCCGCTCGTCCGTCGGCAAGTCGTCCGTGCCGCTCGCGCCCAAAGCAAACTGCACACGGTCAAACAAATTTTGGTAATCCTTGGTGTGTTCGGCCAGCAGGTCGTCCCATTTTCGTTTGGCGGCGGCGTCAATGCGGGCGGTGACTTTGGGGTGCGGCGATTCACCGCGCCAGCCCCGGCTGCGATCCTGCACAAAATCCGTTCCCGCCGCGAGCAGCAGCGTCACTTCATCGCAATTTGTGAATTCAATCTGCGGGCCGTTGGTGAAATTATTTCCCGCCGCCAGCACGCGCACTTTGCCGCCTTGATTTTGCACCAACATTTGCGCTTCGTATTGCAGCGCGATGGCGTAGGGCTGGCGATCATTTTTATTCGCCGAACCGCCTTGGTATTTGTAGCCGGCGAGCGAGCCGCTCGAAACGAGGCGGTTGCCGTCGGCAGAAATTTTTCCCGCGTGCATGTCCGTCAATGTCACCGTGCCGCTCAATGCGCCCGGTTGGTCGGCGGTGAAACGAAACGCGATCACCTTGGCCGGACAACTGGCGAAAGCCTCGCGCCGGTAATTGACGCCGCTGCTCGCGTAGTTCACCAAATGCACCGCCCGTTTGAGATCAAGCGTGCGGCTGTAATTCGTTGCCGCGCCGTGCGAAAAATTCACAAACACATCGCCGAACGCCTGATACGCGCCGGTGTCTTCCTCGTCGCCAATCCAAAGGCTTTCTTCGTTGAACTGGATACGCTCGACCGGCACACCGCCAAAAAACATCGCCCCCATCTGTCCGTTGCCAATCGGCAGCGCCTCGCGTTCCCAAGCCGTCGCCGGCTGGCGATACCAGAGTTTCAGGTCGGCGGCGGACAAACTGGCGCACAACGTCGAAACAAAAAGGCCAGCGGTGAGAATTATATTTTTCATGTGCTGGGTAAAGAAAACAGATTTACGGGCCGGTTTCAATGTCTTAAAAATTGACGACTTCCACGGACTGAAGTTTCAGCAAGGTTTCGTTTGTGCCGAAGTCCGGCTTGGCTTTCGGCTCCAGAAAAATCGGCGCGTCTTTGCGGAGCGGCAAAATTTCCAGCCGCAGATCACCGGTGAAAATCTCCGGGCCATATCGCTTCAAGCCAAGGTCAAATTCGCGGCCAGCGTAGAAATTGTCGGCGATCAGCTTGCCGTTCAGCGTCAGCCGCGCGGCATCGCCGAGGTAATGGAAGCGGAGGAGCGCCGAGCACCCGCTCGGCGCGTTGGTGGCCGAATTGCCCGACGAGCCGAGCAGGTGCTCGGCGCTCCGGGGCAAGGTGATTTTCCAGGCGGCGGCGTTGGTGAAGTCGGCATCCGTCGGCGCGATGGCGAGGTGCGACTTGCCGGTGGTCAACGGAATTTTCCGCGCCGGGCCGGCGGCGCGCAGCGGCTGGGTGTCCACGCGCAGCGTTGAAAATTTTTGCGGCGTTTCAAAAATGATGTTGCGGCCGGATGCCGACGGAGCGCCGAGCACCTGCTCGGCGTGTTGTTGACCATCTTTGAAACGAGCCGAGCGGGTGCTCGGCGCTCCGGCTGCCAGCGCGAGCGAATCGGCATCGCTCAAGAGGATGATCTGGATTTTCTGGCCGGACTTGGTTTCAAGTTTGATCGCGGGTTTGCGTCCGGGTTTCAGATTCGCAAACGTTCGGAGTGCGGACGGCTCGTCCGCAAGTTTTCCGGTTTGCGCGCGGACGGGCCGTCCGCGCTCCGACGTTTCAAAAACAAATTCCGCTTTCACGCCGGGCGTTTCGGCAAAATAAAAAGTGTCACCGTTGCGGCAAACCGGCTGCGCCGTGGCGTAAATTAATTTCGCGCCGCCGAGGTCGAGGTTGAACGGCCAGAAGAAAAACCTATCCGCCGGAATTGTCACCGGCTGCTGCGGGAAGACCAGTTCACCGCCGGGCAGATTTAATTTGAACTGCACATTCGTCTTCGCTGGCAACGGTTGCAGGCGCTGGTAGTTGTTCACGAAAACGTAGCCGCTGTTGCCGTCCGAGCGCGCCGCCCAGCGCAACGTCGTGAAATCATTTTTGTCCGCCACGCGCACGTCGGGCAACGTCGCGGGCATTTGCGCGAGCGAACTGCCGAAGTCGTGGAGGAACAAGTGGAGGCGACGCAGCCAGTAGTATTGCGGATTGATCTGGCCGAACTCGCCGATGGGCGCGTTGAAATCGTAAGACTTCACCGGCAGGTCATTCGCGTAGCCGGTGGCGGTGGATTCTTGGAGCGTGGAGAGTTTGCCCTCGGGATTTTGTCCGCCGTGATACATATAATAACCGAGCAGGCTGCTGCCACCACCGAGTTGCGTCAGCACCACGGCCTCGACATCGCGCGGGTCGTAGTTGATACGGCGATGATACGACGCGGGCATCCCGCCGCCGACTTCGCAGGTGAGATGCGGATACTTTTCCGTGCCGACGGTGTCGCCGTTTTTTTCCACCTTCAATGTGTCGTTGCCCACGCCGGTGTC
>JAYVQV010000330.1:0-6562 GCA_043776855.1 Limisphaerales bacterium
TCCGGCGAAGCGTTTTGTCATCGTCACCGAGAGCGGCATCATCCACCGGATGCAGAAGGAATGTCCTGAAAAAGAATTTCTCTGCGCGCCGGTTTTCAATGCGATGAAGCTGCCGACAGATGGCTGCCGTTGCAGTGAATGTAAATTCATGAAGATGAACACGCTCGAAAAAGTGCGCGACTGCATGAAGAACCTCGCGCCGCGCGTGGAGTTGCCGCCGGAAATTTTGCAGCGCGCGCGCCTGCCGATTGAGCGGATGCTGGAGATTTCAGCGCGGAAGTGAACTGATTTTTTACCGCTAATCTGGGCTAATAAACGCTAATGGGAATTTCAATCAGCGCAGATTGGCGGTTAGAGCATTTCAATAAAAAGTGTGGCCGGATTTTCCAATCAGGAATGAACGTCCGCGAGGTCTTGGACTGCGGTCCCGATACATCGGGACCGCTTTTCACCCGCGCGGTTGAAGATGCCAAAGCGCCAGAGGGCTGGCGCAGTCCAAGACGCTCCCGCGCTATTTCCCACCGCCATTCATACCAGTGGCTACTAATTGAAACGCTCTAATTTTCTCCGCCCACACACGGCGGGAGTGTGAAATAGAAAGTTGCCCCCTGGCCCGGCGCGCTGGCGGCGCGGACTTCGCCGCCGTGCGCTTGGACGATGTGTTTCACGATGGCCAGACCGAGGCCGGTGCCGCCTTGGTCGCTGGAACGCGCTTTGTCCACGCGATAAAATCTTTCAAAGACGCGGTCGAGCGACTCCGCCGGAATCCCCGGCCCGTCATCGCGCACAAAAATTTCGAGTCGCCCATCTTCCATTTTTTTACCGCCCACCACGACGGAGCCGTTTGGGTGTCCGTATTTGATGGCGTTGTCCACGAGGTTGGCGAGCACTTGATCAAGGCGGTTGAAGTCGCCATTCACGGTGAGTTCCGGCAGTTCGTTGACGAGTGCCACCGCCTTGGCCTCGGCCTTGGAATTCAAATCGCCGAGAACTTTTTCCACGAGCGAACGGAAGTTCACCGGCGCCAGGTCTAATTTCATCTGCCCGGACTCGAGCGCGGAAATGGTGAGCAAATCCTGGATGAGAAAATCCAGCCGCTGCGTGTTGCGCTCGATGATTTTCAGGAAACGGCCGGCAACTTCGGGATTATCCGCCGCGCCATCGAGCAGGGTTTCGACGTAGCCTTTGATGAGCGAGAGCGGGGTGCGGAGTTCGTGGCTGACGTTGGCGACGAATTCCTCGCGCTGCCGTTCGAGCTGCTTCAGGCGCGTCAGATCGTGGAAGACGAGAATAGTTCCCTCGCGTTCGCCCGTCGAGTTGGTGATGACGGCGGCGTTGACCTGCAACCAGCGCTCGCTCAACTCCGGCAGTTTTATTTCATGGCCGAAAACTTGTTGCTCGGTTTCGACCCGTTGCAGGAGCGCGTCGAGTTCAGGCAGGCGCACGGCTTCGACGACGGTCTTGCCGCGCAGTTCGGTTTTAAGGTGGAAAAATTCCTTGAACGCACGGTTGGCGAGATAAATTTTCCGGTGGCGATCGAGCAGGAGCAAGCCTTCGAGCATGGAGTTGAACAGCACCTGCTGCTGCGCCTTCGCGTCAACGCCGGTCTGTTGCGTTCGCCGCTGAAAATTTTGCAGCGCCGCAGACAATTCCTGCTGTTGGGCGCGAAATTTTGCGCGCCACCAGAAGTGCAATCCGGTCAGCGCCGCGAGCGCGAGGATGAAAAGCGTGAGCCACACGGGGGAAGGATGAATGAAGAATGAAGAATGAAGAAACCTTTTTTGCGGTGCTACGGCGCAGGGTCATTCTTCATTCAATGAACCGATACCCGACGCCGCGCACGGTGTCGAGGTGCTTGGCCGCCGCGCCGATTTTTTCGCGGAGCCGCCTCATGTGCGTGTCCACGGTGCGGGTGTCAATGACGCTGTCGTATTCCCACACGTCTCGCAAAAGTTGATCGCGCGACTGCACCCGGCCAGCACGTTGCGCGAGGAGGGTGAGGAGTTTGAACTCGGTCGCGGTCAGATCCATTGGTTTGTTTTTCCAAGTGGCGATGTGGCGCGGCACGTCAATCAGGAGGTCGCCGAAGCGCAGTTGTTCCTTCGCTTTTTCTTGCGGGGCGGAACGGGCGAGAATTTTTTTGACGCGCAGCAGCAGTTCGCGCGGGCTGTAAGGTTTGGTGAGGTAATCATCCGCCCCGAGTTCGAGGCCGAGCACGCGATCCAACTCGGACGCCTTGGCCGTGAGCATGATGATGGGAATTTTTGCGGTCGCCGCTTCCAGCCGCACTACTTTGCAAATCTCAAATCCGTCCATCTCCGGCAGCATCACGTCGAGCAAAACAAGGTCGGGCGGCGTGGCGCGAATTTTCTTAAGCGCCTCCGCGCCGTCGGCGGCGGCAGTGACGGCGTAACCGGCCTGCTTGAGATTAAATTCCAGCAGTTCCACCGCCTCCGGCTCGTCTTCGACAATCAAGATGCGTTGTTTCACGCCGCGAGAATCTCACGGCGCGGACGCCGCGACAATTTCAAATGCGTTACAATCCGGTGACAACCCGGTGACAGACGATGGCAATTCAAAATAACCTTGGCGCACGGCGCGGCCTTTTCTCCCTCGCCCCCTTGGGGGATAGGGCCGCTCCGCCGCTCGTAGCTTTGGAGCGCAGTGCGGGGGTGAGGGGGCAATCGCCTTTCAAAATAATTCCATAATTTCAGTGACGCCACCGCTGCCCCCTCACCCTAACCCTCTCCCCCAAGGGGGAGAGGGAATCGGAAGCCATAATTCGCATCGCGTGCCGATGTTAAAATGAACGGCTATCGTGTCGCGGCGATAATTGATTGTCACACGTTTGTAACATGGACGCCTTTGGTTTGTCACACGGCTGATTCATTCTTTGCGCGCATTTGAAACCAACCACCATGATTAAAACCAATTCACTCAAACTGAAAACGAAAGCTACCCTGCTCGTCGGCGCTGCCGCCACGCTCGCATTGTCTGCTAACTGTTACGCACAGTCTTCCGATGCGCTGATTGACAAGCTCGTGGACAAGGGAATTTTGACGGTCAACGAAGCGAAAGATTTGCGCGATGAGGCGGACAAAGATTTCAAGTCCGCCTTCGCGGCCAAGTCCGGGATGCCTGACTATGTGACCGGCTACAAAATCAGCGGCGACGTGCGCGGACGCTTTGAAGGTTTTTATGTGGACCAACCAAACGTGGTGGATCGCAACCGCCTGCGCTACCGTTTGCGCGCGGGGCTGACCATTTCCATGCTGGAAAATTTCGAGGCCGGTTTCCGCCTCACCTCTTCTGACGCCGCCAGCGGCGGTGCAAACAATGAAGGTGATCCCCTTTCCGGCAACACCACGGCACAAAACAACGGCTCGAAGAAGCTGGTCTATATTGATCAGGCCTACGGTAAGTGGACACCATTCACCGGCCCCGGACTCACTGGCGGCTTCACCGTCGGCAAGATGGAAAATCCGTTCATCCTCTCCGACCTGGTGATGGATCCGGATTACACGCCGGAAGGCCTTGCGGCGCAGTTCGCCTATCAGATCAACGACGCGCACAGCCTCAAGCTGAACGCCGCCGGCATCATGCTCGATGAAATTTCCACGAGTGAAAAAGACCCATGGCTCCTCGGCATCCAAGGCCGTTGGGACGCCACTTGGTCCGGGAAGTTCAGCACCACCGTCGGCGCCGCGTGGCTACCGATGATCAGCCGCAAATCGCTCACGACGGCTTCCGTCCCGAACATACAGCGCGGCAATACGCGGGACGGTTCCGGCACGCTCGTCCATGGCTTTGACCCGTTCGTGATTGACGCTGCCGCCACCTACCTGTTCGACAGCGCGCCGCTTTACACCGGAGCCTTCCCCGTCAAAGTCGGCGGTGAATATGTCATCAACCCCGGCGCACCGTCCGGCGCGGATAATTATGCGTTCTCCGGCGGCATCATGCTCGGCAAGTCCGGTAAGAAAAATACCTGGGAACTCTCCTACACCTACAAATGGCTTGGCGCGAATTCCATCTGGGAAGAATTTTCAGATTCAGACTTCGGCGCTTATTACGCGGCCGCAAATTCTCCGGCGAACTCCGGCTTTGGCGTCGGCTACGGCGCGGGTCCGAACACGAAAGGCCACGTCTTCAAATTCGCCTATTCGCCGAGCGACTCGATGACGCTCTCGATCAAATGGTTCATGACCGACCTCATCACCCGCTACCCGCAAAACTCTGACAGCGGCATGAACCGCATGCAGATTGATGCGATGTGGAAATTCTGATTGTCACCTAATTGTAACTAACGTTCCCAAATAAATTCTGACTAACATCTGATATGAAAAAATTATTGTCCCTCCTGTCCCTCGCGGCGCTTACCGCCAATCTTCAGGCCGGCACCATCACGGTGAAAGGCTCTGACACCCTCGTCGTCCTCGCCCAAAAATGGGCCGAGGTCTACATGGGCGAACACAAGGACGTGAAAATTCAAGTCACCGGCGGCGGCACCGGCACCGGCTTCGCCGCGTTGCAAGCGCAGCAGACTGATTTGTGCGACGCCTCCCGCAAAGCCAAGTCGGCGGAAATCGCCAACTGTGTCAAAGTCTTTGGTAAACGTCCGACCGAATACAAAGTCGCGCTCGACGGCCTCTCCGTTTATGTGAACCCGGAAAATCCCGTCAAAGAACTTACGCTCGACCAAGTGAAAGACATCTTCACCGGCAAGACGAAAAATTGGAAACAAGTCGGCGGCGCAGATGCCCCCATCACCGTTTACAGCCGCGAAAATAGTTCCGGCACCTACGAGTTCTTCAAAGAACACGTCCTCAAAGGCAGCGACTTTGCCGCCAGCGTGCAGACCCAGCAAGGCACGGCGTTGATTGTGCAATCCGTCGTGAAAGATAAAAACGCCATCGGCTACGGCGGCGCGGCTTACGGCGGCAGCAGCAAACTGCTCGCGATCAAAAAAGATGAAAACTCACCCGCCATCGTCCCGAACGAAGAAACCGTCGTGAACGGAACCTATCCCATCTGGCGTCACCTGTTCGTCTATCTTGACCCGTCCAAAGACAAAGGCGAAATCGCCGCCTACCTGAACTGGATTCGCAGCGACGAAGGCCAGAAATACACCAAGGAAGTCGGCTACTATCCGTTGCCGAAAAATCTGCGGAACAATTAATTTGACCGGCTGTTCCTCCAACGATCACCCTTGCGGGTGGTGCGGATTCTCCATTGAGAAAACTGCGCCGCCCGCGTAACGTTTGCGCCGCCAAATGGCCGACCAACCACAACCTAAAAATTCGCAAGGCTGGCTTGGCATTCATCGCGGCCACAAGGCGCGGCCCGGCGAATGGCTGGCGGAGAAATTTATTTTCCTCGTCTCGCTCTCGGCCATCGCGATGGTGCTGCTGATTTTTTTGTTTGTCGCGCGCGAAGCCTTGCCGATTTTTTTTGGCGACACCAACACTGCGCTGATTCAGCCGGTGATTCCCACCGCCGAATTAGAAAAACATTCTCCCGCCGAGTTGCAAAAGTATCTCGACCTCACGCCGCAACAATTTGCCACGATGGACAAGGAAACCATCAAGACGCTCATGGACATCAAAGTCGAAGCGGCGAACGACATCCCTGAAAATTTCCGCACCAACCCCGACGCCCGCGTCAACACGACCGACTGGAAGTATCTCATTCAAGCCCACCAATGGAGCGGCTACGACAAACCTGAACACATCTGGCAGCCCGTCGGACAAATTAAAAAATTCAACATCATCCCGCTCTTCGTCGGCACGTTGAAAATCACGCTCATCGGCCTCCTCTTCGCCGTGCCGCTCGCCGTCGGCGCGGCCATTTACGTTTCCCAGCTCGCCCGCCCGCGCGTCCGCGAAATTGTGAAGCCTGTGATTGAAATGCTTTCGGGCATCCCCTCCGTCGTCGTCGGTTGTTTTGCGCTCATCGTCATGGCCACCGTGCTGCAAAATCTTTTCGGCTACGAGACGCGGCTCAACGCCTTCGTCGCCGGCCTCGCGCTCGGCTTCGCCGTCATCCCCGTCATTTTTTCCATCGCCGAAGACGCGCTCACCAGCGTGCCGCGCGCCTACACGCAGGCCGCGCTCGCGCTCGGCGCGAGCCGCTGGCAGACCGCGTGGCAGATTGTTTTGCCCGCCGCCATCCCCGGAGTTTTCGCCGCGACCGTCCTGGGCTTTGGCCGCGCCATCGGCGAGACGATGATCGTGTTGATGGTCTGTTCGGCGAGCGTGATGTCTTGGAGCGTCTTTGATTCCGCGCGCACCATCACCGCCACCATCGCCGCTGAAATGGCCGAAGCCGTCAATGGCGGCCCGCACTACCGCATTTTGTTCCTGCTCGGCGCGATGCTCTTTGCCGCCACATTCCTCTCGAACATGATCGGTGATTTCGTCATCCATCGTTTCAAGAACAAGCTGGAGGGGAAACGATGAAACTCGTCGCCGGACGCTCATCGCGCGTGTCTCAAACATTTCAGCGAAACGCAGAGACGCAGAGAACGCAGAGGAACGCGGAGAAAACCTTTTGCGTCTTGGAC
>JAYVQV010000331.1:0-6545 GCA_043776855.1 Limisphaerales bacterium
TTGCTGACGGTTGGACTGGGCGGTTTGCTGTGGTTGCGAAAAGCAGGAGTTGAAACCACGAAATACACGAACCACACGAAATAAAAACGGACGGAGCGCGGGTCTGTGACCCGCAGCAGTTCTCGCGACCAAATCATCGCCCAAAGCTGTCAACGCGTGGCGGGTCACAGACCCGCGTTCCGCGAATTCCAGCGGCGTTTTTCTGCCTGTCTTTTTGGTGTGTTTCGTGTATTTCGTGGTTCAGCAATTTTGAAATGAAAGCGATTCAACTTCCATCCGCGCTGTTCACGCTGAACCGCGAGCGCCTCGTCAAAAAACTTTTGCCGCGCTCGCTCGCCGTGCTGAACGCCAACGACATTATGCCCACGAACGCCGACGGCTCGATGGGCCATCTGCAAAACGCGGATTTATTTTATCTCACCGGCGTGCATCAGGAGGAGACGATCCTGCTGCTTGCACCGGATGCCTTCGATCCGAGCCATCGGGAAATTATTTTTATCCGCGAACCGAGCGAGCACCTGAAAATTTGGGAAGGCCACAAGTTGACGAAGGAGCAGGCCACGAAAATTTCCGGCATCAAGAACGTGAAGTGGATTTCTGAATTTCCCCTCATCTTCCGCTCGCTCGTATGCGAAATGGAAAACGTTTTCCTCAACGCCAACGAACACCAGCGCGCTGACGCATCAGTGGAGACGCGCGATTCGCGGTTCGTGGTGGAGACGCAGAAGAAATTTCCGCTGCACAAATACCACCGCCTCGCGCCGCTCCTGCACGCACTGCGCGCCGTGAAGTCATCGCACGAAATTGACGCGATCAAGGCCGCGTGCGATCTCACTGGCAAAGGTTTCAAGCGCGTCTGCAAATTTCTCAAGCCGGGCGTGAATGAAACGGAAGTCGAGGCCGAGTTCGCGCACGAATTCATCCGGCACAAAGGCCAGTTCGCCTATCCGCCCATCATCGCCGCTGGCGCGAACAACAACATTCTCCACTACGGCCAAAACGATCAGCCGTGCAAGAAGGGCGATTTGCTGTTGCTCGATGTCGCCGCCGGTTTGGGTAATTACATGAGCGATCTCACGCGCACGATTCCCGTGAGCGGAAAATTTTCGCGCCGACAGAAGCAGGTTTACAACGCCGTGCTGCGGATTTTCCGCTCGCAAGTCGCCGCGTGCGTGCCGGGCAAGACGACCAAAGATTTGCGCCTCGAATGTGAGGAGCGCACCACGAAGGAATGTGTGGACCTCGGCCTGCTAAAAATGTCCGAGGTCAAGAAGCAGAAACCCGACGCGCCTGCCGTGAAAAAGTTTTTCATGCACGGCGTCTCGCATCCCATCGGTCTCGACGTGCATGACGTGACCTACAACCATTTCAAGATCGCGCCCGGCTGGGTGCTGACCGTTGAGCCGGCGATCTACATCCCGCAGGAAAATTTTGGTGTGCGGATTGAGAACACCATTCTCGTTACCGAAAACGGCCAGCTTGATCTGATGGCAAACATTCCCATCGAAGCCGACGAGATTGAAGCCTTGATGAAACGCCGCTGAAACCCATTCGTAGCAGCCGACGTAAGGAGGCTCTAACTAAAATTCACAAAACAGTTTGAGCCTCCTCACGTCGGCTGCTACAAAAATAAAAATGAAACCATTTTGGAGCGGCGTTTTTCCCGCCATCACCACGCAACTCAAACGCGACCAGTCCCTCGACCTCGACGCGACGGCGCAACACGTCGAAGTCCTCATCCAGTCTGGCGTGAACGGAATCGTTTTTCTCGGTTCACTCGGCGAAAACCAGCCGTTGCGTGGCGATGAAAAACGTCTCGTCATCGAAGCGATGGTCAAGGTCGTGAACGGCCGCGTAAAAGTTTTGAGCGGCGTCGCCGAAACCAGCACCGCCGAGGCTTGCCGCTACGCGCGCGACGTGGAAAAACTCGGCGTGGACGGCATCATGCTCCTGCCGGGAATGCTCTACAAAGGCGATCCGCGCGAGACGATGGCGCATTTCCGCGCCGTGGCGAAGGCGAGCGATTTGCCGATCATGATTTATAACAACCCGATCAGCTACGGCAACGACATCACGCCGGAGATGTTCGCGCAGTTGACGGACGAGAAAAAATTTGTCGCACTCAAGGAAAGTTCCGGCGACGTGCGCCGCATCACGGATTTGCACAACACCGTCGGCGACCGTTACGCGCTCTTCACCGGCGTGGATAATCTTGCGCTGGAGGCGAGCATCCTCGGCATTGACGGCTGGGTGGCGGGCAGCGGCATCGCGTTCCCGTTTGAGAACCAGTATTTCTGGGAGCTCACGCGGCGGGGTGAATGGGATAAGGCGCGTGAAATCTATCGTTGGTTCACGCCGCTGCTGCATCTCGATGTCAGCACAAAGTTCGTGCAATACATCAAGCTCGCCGTGCAAGAAACTGGACTCGGCAAAGAATTCGTCCGAGCGCCGCGCCTGACTTTGACTGGTGAAGAAAGAAAGCGCGTGCTGAAAATCATCCACGATGGAATCGCAAAGCGGCCAAAAATCCCGAAGCGGAAATAATTTCAACCACAGATGGACACGGTCTGTATATCTAATTCAAATTTCAATAAACTAGCGAAACCATTGGTTTATCAATGTGAATCCGCCCTAACTCGTCACTATTTTCGGTTACTTTCTGCTGCTGTCACTGACACTTTCACTGACAGTCGCGGCTGAACCGTTGCCAGTCCACCGCAAATTTTCAAGGCGTTAATCCTCGTTCGGCATCATTACCGTGATGGCGGGTTCTGGCGCGTCCATGTCGAGTGCGCCGCAAGCGGCAATCAGCTTCACCAGCTTCGGGCGGCGGTTGTCGTTGCGAACGTAGAGCGCGAACGGCATACGGTCTTGGCCGCTGGCGGCTTTGCGGATGGCAAAGCGGAGCATCCAAACAATATCCCAAAGTCGTCCGGCTTCGTTTTGGCCGGTCACGTCCGGCGGCACGGTCACAAAAGCGTCAAAGACTGTCCGTGTGAGGAACACGGGAAGGCGGATTGCACCGTAAAAAAAACGATTCGTTGAATTCTTTTCTGGTTGGAAAGCAGTTGGCGGATGCCGTCGCCAATGGAAACGTAGCTATTTTTGAGTTCCATGACGCAGACGGCAATACCGTTGATGTAGAGCACCAAGTCAGGACGGCGTTCAAGGTTGCCGTGCAAGGTCACTTCTTCGGCGATAGCAAAATTATTTTGTTCTGGTTTTGCCAGTTGATGAGCTTGACCGTCTCTGTCGCTTTGCCCGCCTCAATCTTGACCGGCACGCCATAGCGCAAAAAGCTGTAAACCGCCTTGTTGTTTTCATACAGGCTGCGGTTTTGATTTTCCGCCTCCGTCTTGCGCAAGTAGATCGCGCGGCTGATTTGTTCCGGCGAATACTTGCATTTCGTCAGTAGGCACACGATTCCAGAGATGGGTTTTTTCCGGTTGTCGCAAATTTTGACTGTGATTCCCCTTGGCAAAACAAGCTGGTGGGCCGGGGTTAAATCGGGGCGGTTCCCGAAGCCGGTAAAATTATCGGAGCGATGCACGGCTTGGAAAGCAGAGGACATTCGCGAACTGATAAAGCGGCTGGCGGAGCAAACGCCGAAAAATTGAAGTCCTTTCATGCGGTGAATAGAGGGCTTATTCGCCGCATATTGTGCGTTGAATGTCCTTGCTTGTGCGGTGAATAATGGCTGTAATCCCCTTAAATAGTGCGGAGAATATATGTATATCCACGAGCGCAAAGAGTGGCCGGAATTTGAATGGAATCAGGCGGCCTTGGCTGATCTGCTGGCGGACGTGCGCCATTTGCAGGGACACTTGCTGGGTCGCATGGAAGCCCTGGGCTTCCCGTTGCGCGAAGAAGCCACACTACAAACCCTGACACAAGATGTCATCAAAACCAGCGAGATTGAGGGCGAAAAACTGGATGCCGGACAAGTGCGCTCGTCCATTGCCCGGCGTATGGGCATGGACATTGGAGCCTTGCCGCAAATAGATCGCAACGTGGAGGGCATCGTTGAAGTCATGCTGGATGCCACGCGCAAGCATGGCTTGCCTTTGTTACCGGAGCGTTTGTTTGACTGGCACGCCGCGTTGTTTCCAACCGGCAGAACCGGGATGCGCCGCATCACCGTCGGCGGATGGCGGACAAAACAAAGCGGCGCGATGCAGGTTGTGTCCGGCCCCATTGGGCGGGAGAAAGTGCATTACGAAGCGCCTGACCATGATCGCCTGAAAAAAGAAATGGTTCGTTTCATCAAGTGGTGCAACACCCCGCCGGAAATTGACCCGGTGATAAAATCCGCGCTGGCGCATTTTTGGTTTGTCACCATCCATCCGTTTGAGGATGGCAATGGTCGCATCGCGCGGGCGATTGCGGACATGATGCTCGCTCGTTCTGAAAAAACCTCGCAGCGTTTTTACAGCATGTCGTCGCAAATTCAGCGCGAGCGAAATGCTTATTACGACGTGTTGGAGAAATGCCAAAAGGGTTCGCTGAACATCACGAAATGGATTGAATGGTTTCTGAATTGTTTGAAACGCGCCATTGCCGCGTCGGAGCAAACCTTGGAAGTGGTGCTGATAAAAGCGGGCTTCTGGAAAGCCCATGCGGGCGCGTCGTTCAACGAACGCCAGCGCAAAGTCATCAACCGTCTGCTCGACGGATTCGAGGGGAATCTGACTTCCTCAAAATGGGCAAAGCTGACGAAGTGTTCGCAGGACACGGCGCTGCGCGACATCAGCGACCTGGTGAACCGCCAGATTTTGTCGAAAGACCAGGCGGGCGGACGCAGCACGAATTATACGTTGTGCCTGCCGAAATAAACTTCGCGCGTTGCAACTTTTCTCGCTTGGTGATATCGCTTGCTGAATCGCTTTTGCGCGTATCTGGTTAGGGGTATAAAACTGGGGCAGATGATTTTCCGTGATACGAAAATCTCTTTTCAAATCAAAAGGCTGCCCTCTCATTTTGGATACCGTAGGGGGTCACCACTTCCTTGCTCGCCATCGTCCGTCACAATCCACAAAAACTACTGTGAGCGCCAATCATGTGGTGTTTGTCGCTTGAGCCAAAGCCCAATTGCCGACATCACCGCGCCGGATGTGTTGTCCATGCTGCGCGTTGTCGAAAATCATGGTGCTCTTTACACCGCTCGGCGTGTGATGCAAGTCTGCGGACAAGTTTTCATGTATGCCATCGCCACCGGACGTGCTGAACGAAACCCGGTGCCTGATTTGCGCGGCGCGTTGAAAACTCCGGTTGCCAAACATCACGCCATTAACGGCAGGGATTCGGCTAAACGCAGAGGGCGCAGAGAACGCAAAGAAGCGCAGAGAAATTTCTTCCTCCGCGCAACTCCGCGCAACTCCGCGTTCTCTACGTTTTGTTTTCATCTGTGTCCATCCCGTGTCCATCCGTGGTTAAAATCGCCCCTGAATTCAAAGGCGCGTTTCAATTGGCGGACACTGCTGATTAGCCGCCGTCAAAACCTGTATCAGCCGGGGTGAATTGTTTCCCGTCCGCTTGCGAGCCGGGGCGGCAACTGATACAGTGCGGGCGGTTGTTAAACTTATTCTTATGAAAAAAATTCTCCTGCTCGCCACATCCGCGCTTGTTTCATTCAGCCTCACCGCGCAAGCCGGTGACCTGACTGGCACGGTCAGCTTCAAAGGCACCGCCCCGGCGGAAAGCAGCTTTGAGGGCAAAATTTCAAATGACGCGAATTGCAGCGTGCTTTATTCCGGCACGTTTCCAACGACCCACTTTTACGCGGTAAGCGCCAGTGGCGGCTTGGCGGATGTGGTTGTCTCCATCAAGGGTGCGCCCGCTGGTTCTGGTGCCAAATCTGCCCCGGTGATCCTCGACCAGAAAGGTTGTCTCTACACGCCTTCCATTCTTGTGGTGCAAGCCGGGCAGAAGGTGGTCGTGAAAAATTCCGACCCATGCGTCCACAACGTCCACACGGTGCCGAAAGAGAATGCGATGCAAAATTTGCTGCAAGCTCCCGGCGCACCCGATTTGGAATTTGTTTTCGACAAGCCGGAGCCGTTCCTGAAATTCCAGTGTGATGTGCATGACTGGATGTTCGCGTGGGTTTATGTCACGGACAGCCCGTATTTTTCTTTGAGCGACAAGGATGGCAAGTTCGTCATCAAAAATCTTCCGGCGGGCAAATACACCGTGGAATTCGCCCATCGCAAGCTCGGCATCAAAACGGTGGAAGTCGAAGTGAAAGACGCAGGCGCGACGCAGGACTTCACGTTTGAATCCAAATAATTTCCGTCAGGTAACACGACCGCTGCGGCTACGCAGCGGTCGTTCTTTTTCAAAGTGAACAACAAATACAATCCTGCGCTCTTCTGGTTCGCCGTGCTGAACGCCGTTGCCACGTTTTTGCTCATCGGCCTCGGCGGTTTGGTGACGAGTCACGAAGCGGGAATGTCTGTGCCGGACTGGCCGACGACTTACGGCTACAATATGTTCGTCTTCCCGCTCGACAAATGGATCGGCGGAATTTTCTACGAACACTCGCACCG
>JAYVQV010000332.1:0-6540 GCA_043776855.1 Limisphaerales bacterium
GCCGCCTAACCAGTTATCATGCGATTTGGGTCGCAGTTTTTTTGATGTGCGAACAACGGGTTCGCCCGCCTAATTAAGCACGCTCCGCGTTGCGGGCAAAGGAAAATTCCGGCGCTGGCTTGGAGCCAGGGAGCGGCTCGGCAGGTTCCCAGGCTTGGCTCCATCGCCTTTCACTGGAGTGCTGGCTTCCAGCCGGCGTGTTCGTGAAATTCATCCAGGTGGTGGGCTGGCTCGCGCTGCGAGCCAGCCCGTCGCCGAGTCCCGCAGGCGCGGGATCAGGCGACGGTGGTGGGACGAGCCTGTTCGCAAACTGAACACACAGGCGAGACGCCTGTGCTACGATTTGCCTGCTCCGCAGGCAAAATTTGTCGCAGTGCGACAAACTCCACCACCACCGGCACAAGTTTGACCGAGGTTGCCAATAAATTTTCTTTGAACTAAACGCCGGCGGCGGCAGTCTGTTACTCTGACACCCGCAAACCCGGTTCAACCACCATGAAAAAATTATCCATCATCCTGTCCGCCCTGTTATTTTCTGTTGCGTCCCACGCCGCCGACATCGGCCAGCCCGCGCCCGACTTCACCGGCACGGACATCAACGGCAAAACCGTCAAGCTTTCGGATTACAAGGACAAGATTGTCGTCATCGAATCCTTCAACCCAGACTGCCCGTTTGAACAGAACCATTACCAAGGCGCGGCGCAGGAACTTCAAAAAGAACTCACCGGCAAAGGCGTCGTCTGGCTGCTCGTGAATTCTGTCAGCCCAAAAAACTCCAGCCACCGCACGCCCGCGCAGGCGCAGGCGGAATGGAAAGAGTTGAAGATCGCGGCGACCGCGTGGATTGACGACAGCTCCGGCGAGATCGGCCATCGCTACGGCATGAAGACCACGCCGCACGTTTTCGTCATCGGCAAGGACGGCACGCTCGCCTACGACGGCGCGATGGACGACCATCCGCGTCCCGACGGCGATCCGCGCACGGCGAAAAATTACGTCCGCGCCGCCGTGGAAAATCTGCTCGCCGGCAAAGCCGTGGAAATTTCCCACACCAAACCCTACGGCTGCGCGGTGCATTATTAAACCAGAAATCCGAAGTTCAACCGCGAACGGATGAGAATTAACGCGAATGACCGGCGGCTTTGAACAACCCGGTCGCGCGTTTTTTTTCAGGCGGGCGAAGCTCGCCGTAGTGGCACAGGCTTCCAGCCTGTGTGTCTATTTCCATCAACTCACAGGCAAGATGCCTGTGCCACTACGGAGTTCGGGTTAAACTAACCCGGTTATGCTTCCGTGATGACCGTGTCCGTGTGTTCGTAGGCCGGCGCGCAACAGCAAAGCAGCCGCAGCGGTTCGTCCCCAGTGTTCCAGAGCTTGTGCTTCAATCCCGGCGGAATCGCGATGGCGTCGCCGGAGCGCACGGCGCGCGTTTCATTTTCAATGCGGATTTTCCCCGCCCCATGCGTGATGAAATAAATCTCCTCGGCGCGCGGATGAAAATGTTCCTGCGTGGCCCCGCCCACGGGCAGCCGCGCCTCGGCCAGACTTTGATTGCGGATGGCGGAGTTGCGATGCGCGAGCAGTTCGCGGATTTCCGAGCCATCCTTCGTGGTGAACGGCGGCGCGTCGGCCAGATTTTTTACGTCCATAAATCGCGCGTCACGCCGCCAAAATTTTCTCAATGTGCGCCAGTTCGTCCGCGCTAAAGTTCAAATTCTTCACCGCGCCCACGCAGTCATCCACCTGCGACACCTTGCTCGCGCCGATGAGCGCGCTCGTCACCACCTTGTGCCGCAACACCCACGCCAGCGCCATTTGCGCGAGCGTCTGCCCGCGACCGAGCGCGAGGTCGTTCAACTTTTTCGTCTGGGCGATGACCGCGTCGGTGACGTGTTCGGGACGAAGAAACCGTTGATCCTTCGCGATGCGCGAATCGGCGGGGATGCCTTTGAAGTAACGATCCGTCAATAGACCTTTGCCGAGCGGTGAGAAAACTGTTGCGCCGATGCCTTCGCGTTCCAACGTTGCGAGCAGTTCCGGCTCAACCCAGCGATCAAGCATCGAGTAACGCGGCTGGTGGATGAGACACGGCGTTCCCAGCTCGCGCAAAATTTTTGCCGCGCGGGCGGTTTCAGCGGGTTGATAATTCGATAGCCCGGCGTAAAGCGCCTTGCCGGATTTCACTGCGTGGGCGAGCGCGCCCATCGTTTCTTCCAGCGGCGTGTCGGGATCAGGGCGATGCGAATAAAATATATCCACATACGGCAAACCCATGCGCTTGAGCGATTGATCGAGCGACGCCAGAAGATTTTTCCGCGAACCCCATTCGCCGTAAGGTCCCGGCCACATATAATAACCCGCCTTCGTCGTGATGATGAGTTCATCGCGCCACTGGCCGAGGTCGTCGCGCAAAATTTTCCCGAACGTCTCCTCCGCCGAACCATCCGGCGGGCCGTAGTTGTTCGCGAGGTCAAAGCAGGTGATGCCCAGGTCAAACGCGCGGCAGGCAATGGCGCGGGCGTTCTCGTAGGAATCTTTCGCGCCAAAATTATGCCAGAGGCCGAGCGAGATGAGCGGCAGCTTGACGCCGGAATTTCCGCAGCGGCGGTAAAATTGCGGTGAGTCGTAACGATTGGCGGCGGGTGAATACATGGTGGAGTCAGTTAAATTTGTTGCCGAGATTTTTTACCGCCCACCCATGAAAGTCGAGCGAACAAATTTCACCCGCCATTGTCAGATGCGCTTGCTTCCCACCGGAACAAACGGCTTAATTTCCAAAACCAATCACGCCAATTTCATGAAAATTATTTTTACATTCGCCTTGTCGCTTTTCTGCGTGTTCAGCCTGCTCGCCGCACCGACGGATGAGGTCTATAAGCTCGGCCCGGATTCCATGTTTCAAACCAATGTGCCGCACGGCAAAATCATCGGGCCGCTCACGCTGCCGAGCCATGTCTTCACCAACACCACGCGTCACTACTGGGTTTATGTTCCGGCGCAATACACTCCTTCCAACGCCGCCAGCCTGATGATTTTTCAAGACGGCCACGCGTTTCTGAACACGAATGGCGATTACCGCACGCCGAATGTTTTCGACAATCTCATCTACCGCCGCGAGATGCCGGTGACGCTCGCCGTCTTCATCAATCCCGGCCGCACGCCGGAGCAACCCGAAGCCACCGGTGCCGTTTGGGGCGATGGCGTGAACGGTCGCGCGACGGAATACAACGAACTCAACGACAATTATTCCAAGCTCATCGTCAACGAACTCCTGCCCGCGCTGGAAAAAGATTTTAACATTTCTAAAAATCCCGACGACCGCGCCATCGCCGGTGCGAGCAGCGGCGCGATCTGCGCCTTCACCGTCGCGTGGCAGCGGCCCGATCAATTCCACAAAGTCATCAGCACCATCGGCAGCTTCACGAACATCCGCGGCGGACACGTTTATCCCGACCTCATCCGGCAGAGCGAACCCAAACCGCTCCGCATTTTTTTGCAGGACGGCTTGAACGACAATCGCGGACGCCGTCGTAACGGCACGAACACCTACGACGCGAAATGGGACTGGCACGCGCAGAACATCAAGCTGGCCGCAGCGCTCACTGAGAAAAGTTACGACGTGAATTATTGCTGGGGCATCGGCACGCACTCGAACAAGCAAGGCGGCGCGATGCTCCCGGAAATGTTGCGCTGGCTCTGGCGTGATTATCCACGGACTGACGACCCGCAGGACGACCGCGAGCGCAAACTTTTCGTGCCGGTGGAAAAAGAACAACCATCCAGTTCATCCGCCAGACCCTAATCACGCCCGCGAAATCTATCCATTAATTTCAAAATCCCTTCGCGGATTTCAAACAGTTCCTTGCGCGCCCCGACAACCGTTTGGCCGGGCAACAATTTCTTCAACGCCACGGCTTCAAGCCCGGCTTGCGACTTGTGCAAATGATCCAGCGCACGTTTCAGGCAGGCGACCGTGAAGGCGTCATCGGAAAACCCACGCCCTTGGGCGATGCCGTTCAGCGCGCCGGCCAGTTTTGCGCCGGTGGTTTGAAACTCGAAAATGAATTTCTCCAAATCCTTGTCCGCCAGTTTTTCCATGCCGGCCTCCTCCGCCGCATCCCAAAAATTAATCGCGCTTTCAGAACAGCGATGCTGTAGCGGATGGCAGAGGTCGCCCTCCGCCGTGCGAATCCAGTCAATGCCCTCGCGGTGTGGATCGGGTTCGGGCGGCGGCTGATTGAGCGCCTCTTCGCTGGCACGATTCATTTCCTCGATGTGCCGGTTTTCCTCCTCGGCTTCCTCCGTCGTCAACTCGCGCGCCCAGCCCATTTCTTTCGCAATCTTTTCCTCGGCCTCGTCCGAGTCGCCGTATTTTTCCAGCAGTTCAATGTATTTATCCGTGCGCGCGTCGGATTCCTTCATCAGCTTCTCGTAATCGTATTCGTCCCATTCCGCCTCCGGGTCTTTCTGGCCGCGCTGCTGTTGCTCGATGGCCCCGGTGAGTTTTTGCATGAAACCATCCATGCCGCTGGCGGCGTCCTTGGCGCGCTGCTCGTTCTCCTCCGGGGTCAACCGCCATTCCGGCGCGGAAATTTTTAATACATAATCCGCGCTCTCGATGACCACGCGACCGTTGCGCTCGCTGAACCATTCGAGGTAAAGGCTGTTGGCCCAGTGCTCGGGAACGTGCTCGCCGCGCTTCTTCATCAGGTAAGCCTCCGGCATCGGAATCTCCATCACCCGGACTTTGCGCGACGCCGTGAGATCGCCAATCATCCCAGACTGAATGGGATTCAGTGAGTCGAGACCATGATGCGGAATGAGCTTGAGCGGATTGGTGAACGTGAGCAGACAGCCCGCGAGATCGGGCCACGCATTGCCTTTGAGTTCGAGCACCACCGGTTCGGCGCGACCGTGAACCCAGATTTTGCCGCGCACGATTCCCTTTACGCGGTTGTCAATCTCGCCGCGCACGACGCTGTCATGGATTCGGAAGGCCATGCGCGTCAGATTAACCATCGCTCCCGTCTCCGGCAAAATAATTGCACATGAGACGTTGATTTCGATTGTTATGCAGACGGGGCGATCGGATTCACCCGCAGGCACGGATGTGGTCGGACAAACGCCTTGGCTCCCAAGTCTCGCACCCCGTCGAACTGGGCGGTTTACGACTGGACACATACTTCCACACTTTGCAAAGTGTGGAAGTGACCACTGAAACGCTTCACCCGTCCTTGTGGCGAACTTGCCGGGTCCTCGCCAACACCACCCGCTTGCGCCTCATGGCCAAACTCGTCCGCAAGCAACCGCAGAGCGTGTCGGAACTCGCGGAACAATGCCGCCTCACCCTGCCCGTCGTCAGCCAATCGCTCCGGGCATTGGAGGCGCGCGGGCTCCTCAAAGTCAGACGCATCCGACGTCGCGTCGAATACCACATCCCCGTCCGCGCGGAAGCGGGCACACTGGCTGAAGTGATCGCCGCCTTGAGAAACACCCTGCAACAAGAGGCTTTTCCGGACAACCTCCTGCTCAAACTGGCCACCGCCTTTACCCATCCCTCGCGGATACTCATTGTTCGCCCGCTCGCGTCCGGCCCAAAGAGTTTTTCAGAAATTCAACTGGCCGTGCGCCTGTCCGCCCCGGCGCTCTCCCGCCATCTTGGCAAACTGCTGAAGCGCGAATTCATCAGCTACGATGACAGCAACGGAAAATTCACCTTGCGAAAGCACCACGAACCATTCGCCCGCGCCCTGACCGCCCTGGCCTTGAGTTGAACACAATTATTTTACTTTCACACTTTGCAAAGTGTGAAAGTAAATCATCAGCCAGCACGAGCTTCCCTTCCCCAACCACGCTGCTAAAATCCCTCCATGTCCGACGACGCGCCCTTTTTCGACCCGGCGGAACACTTCGATAAGCGAACGCCCCGCGAAATTCTCGCGCGCCACGGCTACACGCCATTGCCGCCGCCGGAACTGACCGACCGTCAGTTGCCCGGCCGCCTGTGGGAACTGCTTTACGCCGCTGCCGCGCGCCGGTTTTTCTTCTGCTTCACCAATCATCTCAACGACCGCGCCTTCTACACCCTGCTCTGGGAACAATGGCTCGACGAACCCACCGCCGACATCCCGCCCGAAGCCGAGACCAACACCACGCTCATCGTCTCCGAGTGCAACGCCAACGGCCTGATCCACGAAGAAATCTGGCTGCGCTACTACGCCGAGGAGGCTGACCGTTCCCCGTTCGCGCCCGGCGAAATCATTCCGCCGCACGAAAACCCACCCTTTGACCGCGATCGTTTTTTACCCACGCCGCCCATTCCGCTCGAAGCGCACAACGGCTGGTTGCCTGGCGCTGATGCGCTTGAGGAAGAAAGCAATGAATCCGATCCGCTCGGCCTCGCCGCCGTTGACCGTGAAATTGCCGCTGCAAAATCTGAATCAAGTCACTACTGTCCCGTTTAGCTTTTGATGACAGCGATTGCACCATTGTAAAAACTGGATAAAACCGCTGTCCGGTCATTTTTTGATTTCAATTCGG
>JAYVQV010000333.1:0-6507 GCA_043776855.1 Limisphaerales bacterium
ATGATTGTCCACGCCGTCCGCAAGAACGTAAAGAAAAACTGGCTGAACGACCGCGACCAATTTCTGATGCCTGAATCCAAGCCAGGCGTCAGCTTTATCCGGCGCTGTGTGGTGTGGAATTTGTTTGCCGATTCCAACAACACCGCCTCGCTGCGGAACGTGGCTTACAAGGGCGAGACCTATCAAATCGTGAATCACTTTTTCCCCTTCAAAACCAGCGTCGTGATGAAGTGGGAAGTTTCCGACTCGGACATCACGCGTTCGTTCAAAGACGATACCGAAGATCGCTTCATGGTGACTTGGCTGGACGCACAGAAACTTGATCCGCAATGCGAAGAACTGCTGGCGGTGGCGCGTGACGTCTACAAATCTTTTTTCAAACATTTCAAAGATCTGCCGACCGCCACTTACAAAATCCAGCATTGGGATGCCGGTTGGTGGCAGATCAAGCGCTGCCTCGTCGAAGCCGGGTTGGAAAAAGACCGGTTTGCCGAGATTGAAGATTTGAAAAAGAAAATCGGTTTGAAAATTAATGCCGAGGCGATGACTCTGGGAATCATTTCATCCGCCTAGCCCAAAAATTTGTGACCACGAAACTTAAAACTAAAAATTTAAAACTAAAAACTCCCGTCCCGCCGCGCTGGCGTAAGGAAGTCCAAAGCGTCCTCATTACTGAGGAGCAACTTGCGAAACGAATCAAGATTCTGGCGCGTGAGATTGAAAAAGATTTTTCCGGGCGTGAGATGGTCGTCGTCTCGCTCTTGAGCGGCACGGTGATGTTTCTCGCAGATTTGATTCGGCATTTGAACTCGCCGTTGCGGCTCGATTTCATGGGCGTCTCCAGCTACGGCGCAGGCACGGAATCCGGCGATTTGGTGTTCACCAAGGAGCTGCGGATTGATGTGCGCGGTCGCGATGTGCTGCTGGTGGATGACATTCTCGACACGGGGAAAACTTTGAGCCGCGTGATTCCAAAACTTGCGGCGCTCAAGCCGCGTCGCATCAAGACGTGTGTGCTGCTGAACAAGGCCGCGCGGCGTGTGGAGAAAATCAAGGCGGACTACGTTGGCTTTGAGATACCTGACTATTTCGTCATCGGCTACGGGCTTGATTTTGCGGAGCGTTACCGCAATCTTCCGTTCGTCGGCGTGCTGCACCCGCACATTTACAAGGAAGTTCTGGAGCACGCGGCCAACAAATGACTAATTCCTAAACCATAATGACGAATGAATTTCAAATGACGAATAACAAATGCCGAATGGTCACGAGGCATTCGGTTTGTCATTTGGTTTTCGTCATTATTTAGTCATTCGGATTTAGTCATTCGTCATTTTCAACATGGACCTAAAACTCATCAGTCTGCTCGGCTGGCTCACGATGCTTTTCGTGGCGTGGGCGATCTCCTACAACCGCAAAAAATTTCCGTGGCGCACCGTCATCTGGGGCATCGCGCTGCAATTCATTCTCGCGCTGCTCATCCTGAAAACGCCGTGGGGCGGCAAGCTGTTTGAATTCGCGGGGAAAGTTATTCAAAAGCTCATCCAGTTTTCCACCGAGGGAACAAAATTTGTTTTCGGCCCGCTCGCGGATAATTCCGTGCTGGGAAAATCTTTTGGTGCGGAGCATGGACTGGTGTTCGCGATTCTGATTTGCGGCACGGTTGTCATTGTGAGCGCGTTGTCATCGTTGTTTTATCACTGGGGAATTTTACAGCGCGTCGTGCGCGGGGCCGCGTGGGTCATGCGCAAAGTCATGGGCACGAGCGGCAGCGAGACGTTGAGCGCGGCGGCAAATATTTTCATGGGGCAGACCGAGGCGCCGCTCGTCATCCGGCCTTACGTCCCACGCATGACGCGCAGCGAAATCATGACCATCATGGTCTGCGGCATGGCGCATATCGCGGGCGGCGTGGCGGCGGTGTATGCGGCGATGGGCATGGCGGCGGGCTACGGCAACACCGCCGGGCATCTGCTGTGCGCGTCGGTTTTGAATTGTCCCGCCGCATTGCTCATCGCGAAAATCATGCTGCCGGAAACTGAAGTCAGTGAAACCGCCGGCAGTTCACCCGCCACCGTGCCGCGCACGACGGCGAATTCCATTGATGCCATCTGTCGCGGGGCAGGGGATGGCTTCCATCTTTCGCTCAACATCTGCGCGATGCTGATTGCCTTCATCGCCATCATCGCGCTGGCGAATTTTGTTTTTGGTTGGGCGCAGATGCACGTCGGCGTGGCGCACGCGCTCTCGCTGCAAAATATTTTCGGCTACGTCAACGCGCCGTTCGCGTGGCTGATGGGTGTGCCGTCGCAGGACTGTCTGGCCGTCGGGCAAATCCTCGGCGAACGCATCGTGCTGAATGAATTCGTCGGCTACCTCGACCTCACGAACAACGCCAAGGAACTCGCGTTGACTGACCGCAGCTTCACCATTGCGACCTACGCCCTGTGCGGTTTCGCGAATTTTTCCAGCATCGCGATTCAGATTGGCGGCATCGGCTCGCTTGCGCCGGAGCGCCGCAGTGAAATGGCGAAGATCGGTTTTCGCGCGATGATCGGCGGTTTGCTCGCGGCCTACATGACTGCGTGTCTTGCGGGACTTTTGCTTTAGTTCAACGTTGTTTATTTAATTCATGACGGCTCATGTCCAACCAAAGAGCGGGAACCGGATGGCTTCATGGCTCGGAATCATCTTCATCGGCCTGCCCGTGCTATATGTATTAAGCGCCACCCCGGTGTTCATGTTGCTGGAGAAAAATCCGTGGTTGAATTCTCATGTGAACTGGGAATATGTGCGCGCGGTCTATGCCCCCTTGATCTGGCTGGAGGAAAAGACGTTTCTAAAAACGCCGATTGATTTTTACATGAAACTTTTGGGCATCTATTGACCTGGTGAAAAATAATTCCTAAAAATTATGCCGCTGCATCTCCCGCAACTTTCCCGCCGTGACTTTTTGAAACGCGCCGCGCTCGTCGGTGCGGCCACGGCGTTCGCGCCAGCCAGTTACGCCGGGCTGTTCGGCAAATCACGCGACCAGCACACGTTCGCTTTTTTTTCGGACACGCACATCGCGGCGGATGCGGCGTTCAAGCACAAGAGCGGCGTGAATGTGGCGGACAATCTCGCGGCGTGTGTGCGCGAACTGGCCGCGTGGCCGATGAAACCGGCGGCGGTCATTGTGAATGGTGATCTCGCACTGTTAGACGGACAGCCGGGAGATTACGGCACTTTCGCCAAACAACTCGCGCCCGTCCGCGCGCTCGCGCCGGTGCATTTGAATTTGGGCAATCACGACGAGCGCGAAAACTTTTGGACGGCGTTTCCGCACGACGCGGCAAAATTAAAATCCGTTCCCCAGCGTCAGGCCGCCGTTTTCAGCAGCGCTCGCGCGAACTGGTTCTTGCTCGACTCGCTGGACAAGACGAACTCCACGCCCGGCGTGCTCGGCACGGCGCAGCTTGACTGGCTCGACCGCGAACTCGCCGCGCGTCCAAACCAGCCGGCGATCATCGTGGGGCATCACAATTTGCAAACGCCCGGCGGGGTGGATGGCTTGAAGGCGGAGACGGATGCGTTGGCGGAAATTTTTGCGAAGCGGTCGCAGGTGAAGGCGTTCATCTTCGGCCACACGCACGACTGGAAAATTTCGCAGCACGCGACGGGTGTTCACCTGATCAATCTGCCGCCGACGGGTTTTGTTTTCAAAGCCGGTCGTCCGAACGGCTGGGTGCGGGCGACGTTCGCCAAGGACAGCGCGGAATTTGAACTGCGCTCGCTCGACGCGAAACATCCCGAACACGCGCAGGTGCAACATTTGAAATGGCGGACGGCTTGAATTTAGTTTGGCAAAACGACCGGGTGTCGGTTAATTGAATCCATGTCTGACAAAAATGAATCGGATGAAGCCGTCGGGCGCGGGCGCGGCCTGGTGTTTGTGACGGTGTTGTTGGCGGCGTTGCCAATGCTTTACTTGCTTAGCATCGGCCCGGTCTTTTTGATTTCAGAAAAGACTCATTATTTTCCTAGTTTTTTGCAAAACTTTTACTCGCCGATTGTCTGGCTTCACGGACATACTTTCCTGAAGCAACCGATAGAAATTTATTTGGGGCTTTGGGGTATAAAGTAAGAAACCGCCGGCTGTTTTCAGCCGACGGTTCGTTTAATGAATCAAATCTTACTTCGCGCTCAATTCCAGAATCGTGATGGAGCAGGGCGGGTAGCTGCGCGTGAAGCTGGTGCCGAGGCCGGTGACTTTTTCGGTCGCGGGAACGACGTGCTGCGGGTCGTTGAGGGAATTGGTTTCATCGCGGTTCGCGGCTTTCAAAACCGTGGCCGTGCCTTCGTCGGCGACGGAACCGACGCCGTTGATTTGAATCTGCAAATCCTGCGCGGCGTCGGCGCGGTTGACGATCTTGACGATGATTTTTCCGCTGCTGGTGTCGCGCGTGGCGGAGTAAAAAATTGATTTCACTTCGTTGGTGCGTGGCGGTTGCGTCTGGCCGTTGCGCGTGCGCCCGTTTTGAATCCAAGGATAGGTCGGCAAATTTTGCGCGTCGGTGGCGAGGACTTCGTTGCCTTGATGCAGGCTGAAAATTTTCTGCGCGTAATAACTCGGCGAGCCGTAGCTGTTCAGCGCGTCGTAGCCGATGAGGTCGCTCGGCCATTGCATCGAACGGCCCTTGCCGAGGTCGCTGACGTTGACGAAGAGCGGCGCATAGCAGTGCATCTGCACGATGTCGGCGTTGCGTTCCAGACTGCACATCCACGCGGCGTCGCCGAGCGCGCCCGCCATGTTCGGCGTGGGCGAACCGACGCGGGTGGCCCATTCGCCGACGAAAATTTTCGTCGGATTGCTGCGGTCGCGCTTGTCATACATGTAGGACTGCGATTCCATTTCCTCCTCGGACTTGTAAAAATGTTCGTCCACCAAATCTGGCGTGCGGCTGTGGACGCGTTGGGATTCGGAATTTTCGTTGCCGACGGTGGAGATGATTTTCAGTTGCGGATACTTGGCTTTGATGGCGTCGTAGAATTGCGCGAAGCGTCCGTCATAGCTGCCGGAGCGGTCGAACCAGTCTTCGTTGCCGATCTCGACGTAGCGCAGCTTGAACGGTTCGGGATAACCGTCCTTGACGCGTTGCGCGCCCCACTTGGTCGAGGCGTCGCCGGTGACGTATTCAATTTCCTCCAGCGCTTCTTGAACATAAAAATCCAGCTTCGGTCCAGATGCGATGTGATCTTTTTTCAAAACATAGCCGGCGAAAACCGCGAGCACGGGTTCCATCTTCAAGTCCTGACACCAGCCGAGAAATTCCGGCAGGCCGAATCCGTCCGTGGACCAGTAGCCCCAGCAACTGCGATGACCGGAACGCTGCTCGACGGGGCCGATGGTTTCTTTCCAGTTGAAACGTTCGTTGAAGTAATCGCCCTCGACGTAGTTGCCGCCGGGGAAGCGGAGAAATTTCGGCTGCGCATCGGCGAGCAATTGCGAGATGTCAGCGCGGTTGCCGTTGGCGCGGTCTTTGTAAGTCGGCGGCATCAGCGAAACCTGGCTGAACCAGACGGTTCCATGTTTGCTGAAAAGCGAGCCGGGCTTGGTCGCGGAAATGACGAGACGATTTTCTTTTGACGGCGTCACATCGCCGCCGGTGGTCAGGGTTGTTTCAAATTTTTTCCAACTGCCGCTGATGCCGGAAATTTCAGACTTGGTAAAAACGGTTTTGCCATCCGCGCTTTCGAGCGAAACGGTCAACGCGCCGCTGAAACCTTTTTCCTTCGCGTAGAACGAGGCGTGATAAGTCGTGTTGGGCTTCACGGGAATTCCCCAGTAGCCGCCGTTGGCGATGCCAGCAGGAGAATCTTTCGACGCACCGCTCACGTCGAGCTTCAAGCTGACGTTGAGCGCATCATTCAAAACGTTGTTCGTGTCGAGCGAGATTTTGGCGCTGCCGACCGTGCTCCAAAATTTCGGCGCGTTCGTCACCGCGATTTTTACCGGATATTTTTTCGCCGGGTCATAATTTTCCGGCTTGATGGGCTGCTGGATGGCGTCCGCCTTGAAGGCGCGGTTGCGGATGAGTTCGCCGTAAAGCCCGCCTTCGTAGGAATAATTAATCTCCTCCGTCATCAGCCCGTAAAACGTCGGCGGCATTTGCGCCGTGACTTTATCGGCCTGGATTTGGAGGACGGGAATGGCTGTTTGCGCAAAGCCAGTCGCGGTGAAAGCCAGAATGAAAAATGTTCGGGTGAGAAATTTGATCGGGTGCATGGAGAAATTATTAAATTCCGTTGCGCCGAAAGTCCATAACCAAATCTGGCGATGAGTTGAAAAGAAAACTTTGTTCCAGCACCGCTTCGTTGTTTTATTTCCGACAGTGAATTTGCCAGCAACCGCCAGCGCAGCCAACGACACGAAATATCGTGGCCGCCTCGCGCCGTCGCCGACGGGCTATCTGCACCTCGGCCACGCGCGGACGTTTTGGATCGCCCAGCAACGCGCGAAACAATTCG
>JAYVQV010000334.1:0-6485 GCA_043776855.1 Limisphaerales bacterium
TTCGCCGGCAGCGTCGGCGGCGAGATGCGCCCCGGCTACCGCCAGGAAACGAAGGTCAAGCCCGACTCCAACGTCGAGACGTTCGCCGCGTTGAAACTCCTCATTGATAACTGGCGCTGGAGCGATGTGCCGTTCTATCTCCGCACCGGAAAAAATCTGCCCATGAGCGCAAGCGAAGTGCGGATCCAATTCCGCCCCACGCCCCACGTTCTGTTCGCGGCCAAGTGCGGCGACCAGCTCGGCGCGAACGCGCTCACACTGCGCCTTCAACCGAACGAAGGCATTTCCCTGCGCTTCAACGGCAAGGTTCCCGGCACCACGCTCGGCGCGCGGCCCGTGCGGATGCACTTCAGCTACGATTCCGAGTTCGGCGCCTACACGCCGGAAGCTTACGAACGCCTGTTGCTCGAAGCCGTCGCCGGCGACGCCACGCTCTTCATCCGGCGCGATGAAGTGGAGACCGCGTGGAAAATTGCCGACGACATCCGCACCGGTTGGGAAGGCAAGTCGCTGACGAACCGCGAATTTTACGCCGCTGGAACGTGGGGCCCGATTGCCGCCGATGACCTGCTCGCGCAAGCCGGCCACGTCTGGCACGAGCCGCAGGTGATAAAATAAAATTCGTGTCGCGCGAAGAACACGAAGGGCGCGAAGTGTTTTTAGCCACGGGCGAAACGCGGCATTTCAGAAATCATTTGCCGGGTAAAATTGCAGTGTGAAATTTTGTCGCGAAGCGACGGCGGAAATTAGCCAGACACGCAGTGTCTGGTTTTGGCGAACAACCGAATCCGTCCTGAAAGGACGACGGATGTTTTGCGAATGAGTTCCGCCGTCCCGCTGGGACGGTTTTAATTGGCGATTGAATCGTGTCTGGCTAATTTCCGGTTGTCCCTTCAGGACTAAATTTGTTCGACAGCCACTAGCATCCAAAATAAAGTCACAGCATGAAACTAGGTAAGTTGCAAACCACACCATCTTCTCACCGTTAGGTCTAGCATGGCGTCCGAATTTCAAAAGCAATCAAGAGTTCAGTGCGTTGTTGGACTGTTTGTTCTTGCTGGTGTTATCTTGGCGGTTTTTTTTACAGAATCACGTTCATCAGATTTAGGCGACGCAGCACGGATATTTCTTTTCCCCGGCGCGGTTACCGACATGGTTTTGAGTGGGAATGCTCACTCTGGATTTGGTGGTTGGATGGATTATGTCGTCATGGTAGTTGGCGCCTGGCTTTTCTGGATGTTGCCGGTGTGTTTGATTATTTGGTTTTTCACCCGAAAGAGCGAGGTCGGCAAGTGACCGTTCAGCCCAACCATGAGATAGGCTGCAGTTTTCCTTTCCTTCGCCACCTTCGCGTCCTTCGCGCGACAATAATTTATGAACTCCACCGACCTTGAAAAAATTCTCCGCGACACGCTCGCGACATTTAATTCCGAAACCGGCACCATCCACAAGCTGCACGCGCCGACGCAACTCCTGCGCCTCGTCGTGCAAGTCGGCCTGCCGCCGCAGTTGTTGGACATGGTCACCATCATCCCCGTCGGCAAAGGCATCGCCGGCGAGTGCGCACAAAAAAACCAGCCGGTGACAATTTGCAACCTGCAGACCGACACCAGCGGCGTCGCCCAACCCGCCGCGAAACAGACCGGCGTGGGCGGCGCGCTCTGCGTGCCCATTCGCAGCGGCGATAAAATTATCGGCACGCTCGGCATCGGCACGCAACGCGAGCACGAATATTCGGCGAAAGAAATCAACGCGCTGCAAGACATCGCCAACGCGCTCGCCGCGCAGCTTGCGTGAGCGTTGGAGTTCACGCTTCAGCGTGTTCCCCGAGCAAGCTAAAGCTTGAACTCCAACGGGCGCGCTCCGTTGAAATAATTTTATGTCCGAACCGCAAACCACCGCCCCGCCCGCGCGCAAACCCACGTTCGCCGAAGCCTTTCGCTTCTGGCTCAAGCTCGGCTTCATCAGCTTCGGTGGGCCGGCGGGGCAGATCGCCATCATGCACACGGAACTGGTGGACAAGAAAAAGTGGATCAGCGAGTCGCGGTTTCTGCACGCGCTGAACTACTGCATGATTTTGCCCGGCCCGGAGGCGCAACAGCTCGCCATCTACATCGGCTGGCTGCTGCACCGGACGTGGGGCGGCATCGCGGCGGGCGCGCTGTTCGTGCTGCCCTCGGCGGTGATCTTGTGGGCGCTGACGTGGCTTTATGCAACGTGTGGAAATGTCGGCTGGGTCGCGGCCGTCTTCGACGGTTTGAAACCGGCGGTGCTCGCCATCGTCCTCGGCGCGGTGCTGCGCATCGGGAAAAAATCTTTGAAGAACGAAGTCATGTGGGTGCTGGCGGCGCTGGCGTTCGCAGCCATCTTCTTTTTCAAAGTGCCGTTCCCCATCATCATTCTCGCGGCGGGCGCGCTCGGTCTAGCGGGTGGAAAATTCTGGAAAGAAAAATTCGCCGTCATCAAAGGCCACGGCAGCAAAGCTACCGAAGCGCAGCCGAGCGTAGTCCTGTCTTCTCCCTCTCCTCCATTGGATGGAGGAGAGGGTCGGGGAGAGGAGGTTGCTCGCGGGCAAATTCAAATCCCCTCTCCCCAACCCTCTCCCCGTCCGACGGGGAGAGGGAGTCAGACAGCGGTTTCAAGTCACACTGTCGCAATTCTCGACGATGACGACGATTCGCCCGCGCACACGAAGCCCACGCTTGCGCGCGCGGTGAAAGTTTGCGCCGTCTGTCTCACGCTGTGGTGGTTGCCGGTGTTGTTGATTGGCCTGTGGCTCGGCTTCGATCATTTGCTCGTGAAGCAGGGATTGTTTTTCAGCAAGGCGGCGATGGTCACGTTCGGCGGCGCGTATGCCGTGTTGCCGTATGTCTCGCAGCAGGCGGTGGAAAATTTCCACTGGGTCGCCGCCGGCCAGATGCTCGACGGCCTCGGCCTCGCGGAGACGACGCCCGGCCCGTTGATCATGGTGCTGCAATTTGTCGGCTTCCTTGGCGGCTGGAATTTTCCCGCGCCGCTCACGCCGCTCGCGATGGCCACGCTCGGCGCGTTCATCACGACGTGGACGACGTTCCTGCCTTGCTTCCTCTACATTTTTCTCGGCGCCCCGCACATCGAGCAGCTGCGCGGCAACGTCAAGCTCACCGCCGCGTTGTCCGCCATCACGGCGGCGGTCGTGGGCGTGGTGCTGAACCTTGCGGTGTGGTTTGGCCTGCACGTTTTGTTTCCCGCGAACCTGCCGGTGAACTGGTTCGGCGTGGTCGTGTGCGTCGTCGCGTTCACCGGCATGGTGAAATGGAAATGGGACATCATCCCCGTGGTGCTGGGCGCGGGCTTGCTCGGTGTGGCGAAACATTTTGTCGGCTATTGAAGGGACGGCGGTAAATCGAGGTGGTGGTGGTTTTCGCGCTGCGAAAACCCCGTCGCCGATCCCGCGATGGCGGGAGTCAGGCGACGGCCTCCTTCTCCCCTCGGAGGGGAGAAGGATTGAGGATGAGGGGTGGACTACTTGCGAGCGGCTCAAAAAAATTGAGTGCGTCCTTCGTGATGCCACCCCTCACCCCGGCCCTCTCCCCTCCGAGGGGAGAGGGAGAACACTGCCTGCTCCGCAGTCATAATTTGTCGCAGCGCGACAAACTCCACCAACCACGGGACTTTTGATAATCTTGTGCAAATGATATAATCCCGGAGCAAAGTGAACCGGCTGCAAAACATTTCCGAATTTCTCGCACTGCGGCGCAACACCTCGCTGCTGCTCGTCGCGCTCGTGCTGGCGGGCACGGGCGAAAAACTCTGGCTCGGCTTCGCGCCCAAATACATCGAGGTGCTGGCGCACGGCGCACTGACGGCGGCGCAAATCATTCTGGTCATCGGCCTCTTTGACGCGCTGCAAACTTTTCTTGGCGCGATTTACGCCTATCCCGGCGGCTGGTTGACGGATCATTGGGGGCAACGAAAATCGCTGTTGCTGTTCAGCATTATTTCCATCGCTGGTTACGTTTTGGTTTTGCTGTGGCCGCACTGGCTGGCGTTGTTGCTTGGTTCTTTTTTATTTCTGGCGTGGAGTGCGCTGTCGCTGCCCGCGACATTTTCTGTCGTCGCCACGTCACTGGACAAGAGCCGGCACACGATGGGCATCGGCGTGCAATCGCTGGTGCGCCGCGTGCCGATGATGCTCGGCCCGCTGCTCGGCGGCTGGCTGCTCACGCGTTACGGCTGGACGGACGGCGTGCGTTACGCGCTGCTGCTGTGCATCGCGATGAGCCTGCTGACGCTGGCATTTCAATGGCTGATGTATTCGGAGCGCCGAGCACCTGCTCGGCATGATGAACCGGCAGGAACGAGCCGAGCTGGTGCTCGGCGCTCCGACGATTCGGCGTCTCAAACAAAAATCTCTTTTTTCACCGTCGTCAAAACCTTCACTCCCGCGCTGCGCGAATTGCTTGTGAGCGACATCCTCATCCGCTTTTGCGAACGGATTCCGTATGCGTTCATCATCTTGTGGGCGATGGATTCCGGCGGCGTCACGGCGCAGCAATTCGGTTATCTTATCGCGTTCGAGATGATCGCGGCGATGCTCTGCTACGTTCCCGTCGCGCATCTCGCGGACAAATACGGACGCCGCCCGTTCGTGCTGATCACGTTTGTTTTCTTCACGCTGTTTCCGCTGACGCTGATGTGCGCGCACAGTTTTGGCTGGCTGGCGCTGGCGTTCGTCGTGCGCGGCTTCAAGGAATTTGGCGAACCCGCGCGCAAGGCGCTCATCATCGGCGAGGCGACGCCGGAACTGCGCGCGCGGACTTACGGCGCGTATTATCTCATCCGCGACTGCGTGGTGACGAGTGGCTCATTCCTCGGCGCGTGGCTGTGGCACATCAGTCCGCAGGCGAATTTTCTCGGCGCGGCCATCTGCGGCGCGCTGGGGACGGCGTGGTTTTATTTTTTCATCTTCCGTAAAAAATGATTGTGCGGTGTGGTTTAAGACTTGTAACTTCACAGAACATTTCCCGTCCACCTTTGCACCGCAAAAAAAATTATGACCCGCCGAAAATTTATTCAATCCGCCGCGCTCGCCGCCGCCTCCACGCCGTTGCTGCCGCGCTCGTCGCCCGCCGCTGAAGCCGCCACGCCCGCCAAACTCAAGGGCAACATCAATCACAGCGCGTGCCGCTGGTGTTACAGCAAGGTCAAGCTGGACGACCTCTGCGCGGCGGGAAAAGAAATGGGTCTCGTGGCAATTGACCTGTTGCAGCCGAATGAATTTGAGACGGTCAAAAAATACGGTCTCGTCTGTTCGATGGTTTTTAACCCGGTGATTGACGGCCTCGGCGGCATCGGCAAGGCGTGGAACCGCGTGGAGCATCACGACAAACTCGTGACCGCCTACGAGCAGCGGCTCAAGGAAACGGCGGACGCGGGTTACGAGCGGTTGATTTGTTTCTCCGGCAACCGCGCGGGCCTAGACGACGAACAGGGCTTGAAAAATTGCGCGGAAGGTTTGAAAAAGATTCTGCCGCTCGCGGAAAAATTAAAAGTGACGGTGTGCATGGAATTGCTCAACAGCAAGCGCAGCCACAAGGATTATCAGTGCGACCATACGGCGTGGGGCGTGGAGCTGGTGAAGCGCATCAGCTCGGAGCGGTTCAAATTGCTCTACGATATTTATCATATGCAGATCATGGACGGCGACATTTGCGACACGATCAAGGAGAACCATCAATACTTCGATCACTACCACACCGGCGGCGTGCCGGGGCGGGCGGAGATTGACGAGACGCAGGAACTGCACTGGCCGCGCATCATGAAGGCGATTTTGGACACGGGCTTCAAAGGCTACGTCGCGCAGGAATTTGTTCCGAAGCGGCCTGACCCCATCGCGTCGCTGCGGCAGGCGGTGCAGATTTGCGACATCTAACTGAAACAACTCAACCAATTTTTTAACCACCGATAAACACAGATGGACACGGATTCAAAAGGCCGGGACGAAACGCAGAGACGCAGAGAACGCAGAGTTCCGCAAAGTTTTCTTTTCTCTGCGCTGCTCTGCGTTCTCTGCGTCTCTGCGTTTCGTTTTTATCTGTGTCCATCCGTGTCCATCCGTGGTTAAAAATAAAACTTTATGAACCGACGCCAATTCATCTCCCGCACTGCCATCGCCGCCGCTGCGCCGCTGGTCATCACCAACTTCAACGTCTTCGGTGCCGACGCGCCGAGCAACAAACTCACCCTCGCGCTCATCGGCACTTGGGGCCGCGGCGAGGCGCACTTTGAATCGCTCGCCACGCAGAACGTCGTCGCGCTCTGCGACGTGAACTCCGACCATCTCGCGTTCGGCCTGCAAAAATTTCCCGGCGCAAAAACTTACGCGGACTGGCGCAAGCTGCTTGACGATCACAAAACGCTCGGCCTCGACGGCATCGTCATCTGCTCGCCGGATCACACGCACGCCTTCATCACGAACTGGGCGATGAATCGCGGGCTGCACG
>JAYVQV010000335.1:0-6474 GCA_043776855.1 Limisphaerales bacterium
TCCACCCGGATTCAGCGTCGTTGCACCGAATTGCTGGTAGGTTGTGGTGTTGCTGCGATTGCCAACAGTCAGCGTGCCGCCGCCCATGACGAGCGTTCCGGCAGTGACGCTATTATAGAAAATCTGCGAAATAGTTCCGCCGCTGTTGAGGAAATCCACAAAGAGCGTGCCTTGGTTGACAACCGTGCTGCCAAGATAGCTGTTCGCATTTCGGAAACTTGTCTGTGCCGAGCCATTCTTGGTGACGGCGCCCGAACCGGCAATCGCGCCCGAACCGGCAAGGATATAAGCCGTTGCCGAGTTATTGAATATTGTTGAGAAGGGCGATACGCCAGTCGGAATGTTCAGCGTGGCGGTCGTGGGGTTGTCGTTGAAAACCACGTTGTCCAAGTTATAAAATTTATCCGGCACACCGTTGCTCAACCAGTTTTGAGTGAGGTTGACATCCCAATCCGCGCTATTGGCACCCGACCAGATCAATGACACCGGCGTGGAACTGCCGGTGATCCCCACCAACAAGCTGCCGGGGAAACTGGAGTCGTTCAGCGTAGCCGTGATGCCGCGCGGCGTCTCCACCACCAAATTGCCAGCGGCAGTGCCCGTGAGGGTCGCAGACTGGTTGGTGATCAAAGTGTAGTTACCAATCGCAAACGAACCGGCTACCGGATTGAGGCGGACAGTCGTGAGACCAGCAAGGTTCAAAGCACCATTGATCGCGATCACGTCATTGGAAGCGCCGCCGGTCACGGTGGATGTGCCGAGGTCAAAATTAACCAAGCCGGCAGTGAGGGTAAGTCCATCGCTCAAGCGCAGCGTTCCCGGCAATCCCGCCTTGTAAATATGAATCGTGCCGCTGTTGTTGGGATCGCCGATGATGTCCGCCGGACCGCCGTTGGTGGTGCGGCCAGCCGTCAAAGTCTGGCTGGCACCCAAGGCGAATGGCCCGTTCGTGATGTTGAAGGTGGCGCCGACGGCGACCGAGAAATCAGACGAAGTGGCCAGCGTCACGCCATTGGTCAGCACCAGCGTGCCGGCGTTGACGATGGTGGAACCAGTGTAAGACGGCGAACCGCCGAGCAGGAAAATGTTCGTGCCGATTTTCGTCAAACCAATTTTGCCCGCCGTGTTTATAATATTGCCGCCGAAGAAAAAGGAGGAGCCGGAATTATTCGTATTGCCCACCGACAAAGTCACCGAGGCCGCGCCGGATAATTGATCCACGATGCCGGTGCCGAGCAGTCCGTTGATGGTCTGGCTCTGGCCGTTCATGTCGAGCGTGCCGTTGACCGTCACGTCACCTTTGCCGATGCCGCTGGGGATGGCCGCCCCGTTGGCGAGCTGGAGCGTGCCAGCGTTGACATTAATCGGGCCGCTGAACGTGTTGGCAGCCGCCCAACGGTTGACGCCCGGACCGTTGATGTTGACCGTAGCGTTGCCGCTCAAGACGCCGTTCAAGTTGATCTGGCCGTCGCCACCAAGATTAAGAATGTTGCCCGAACCAATGTTGGTAATGACGGCACCAAATTGGGTCCGGGTGCCGGCGACGATGTTGGAGATGCCCTGGCTGGCGTTCAAATACAGCACCACATTGTTGGTGTTGTTGCCCGCCGTGTCATAGACGCCGCCGGAGTTGGTGACCAAGTTGCCGCCATACAAAAAGTTTTGGTTGTTAAACGTGATGCCCGCCATGTTATTCAGGCTGGCAATATTGTTCAAATTAGTCGTGCGCTGGATGCCGGCGAAAATCAGGCTGTCGCCGCTGACTGGTGCCGTGCCACCCCAGTTGCCGGCGGTGGACCAGTTGTTATCTGCCGCGCCGCCGGACCAGGTGCGGGGCGCCGCGTTCACGGTGGAAACTGCGGCCAGCAAGACCGCCAGCAACGTGGCGGCGTGATTCAAGGAGATGTTCTTTTGGGTTTTCATGAATTGAGGTGGGTTAATAATGGAGAATGACGACAGTTGTTCTGGTTCAGAGTTCTGGGTGATGGATAAAATATATTACAACTTTGAATTTCAACCATCACCAGTTCTGGCGATGAATCAGGTGGCGGCGAATTCCCGGCGCGGATTTTTCTGCCCCAAGTGCTTCGCCACCGCCTCGGTGCGGGAGCGGACGTGCAGCTTTTCGTAAATGTGCCGGATGTGCGTGTGGACGGTGGCGTAGCTGACCTTCATCTGCTCCGCGATTTCTTTGTAGAGAAATCCCTTCGCCAGCAGGTTCAAAACTTCCGCCTCGCGGGGGGACAGGCTGGCGGCCTCGGCGTTCGCCGCCGGCGTCGGCTGAAAAGACTGCACAATCTTCCGCGCAATGTGGCTGCTCATCGGCGAACCACCCGCGTTCACGTCCTTGATCGCCGCGAGCAGTTCCGACGGCGGCGTTTGCTTGAGCATGTAGCCCGTGGCGCCGGCGGCCAGCGCGTTGAAAATGTGTTCCGTGTTCTGATACACGGTGAGCATGATGATTTGCGTGCCGGGCAGTTGCGGCTTGAGCTGGCGCGCGCACTCGACGCCATTGATGCCGGGAAGGTTGATGTCCATCAGCACGACTTGCGGACGCAGGCCGGGAATTTCTTTCAACGCCTCCTCCGCGCTGCCGTGCTTGCTCAAGCAACGGTAGCCGGGCGAACCATCAATCAGCTTCGCGAGGCTGCTGCGAACTTGCGAATTATCTTCAACGATGGAAACGGCGATGCTCATGGAATGGCTGCAAACTACGGCACGGAAACCTCACCGCCAATCGCCACAACTGGCGATGCGTCGCCTTGCAGCGTCGCGGAAAATTCCACGCGCGTGCCGTGACCGCTCTCGCTGTGAACCACGCAGCGCCCGCCGACGGATTCAAGCCGCCGCGCCAGATTTCCCAAGCCGTAGCCGCTGCGCCGGCGGTCGGCGTCCGTAGCTCCGGCTACACCCATCCCCTGCCCGTTGTCTTCGACGATGAGCGTGAGGTGATTTCCTTCCAGCTTGAGCCGCAGCCAAACTTCCGTGGCCTTGGAATGTTTGACGATGTTGTTCAACGTCTCCTTCAGCGCGAGAAATAAATTGTAGCGCAGCTCCGCCTCGACCCGCAGCACCGGCAGCGTCATCGGCAAATCCATACGGCAACGAATGTCCGCCACGCGTAAAAAATCTTCCGCGTAGGCCGAGACGTAATCCATCAAGCCCGCGAGCGTGTCGTGCTGTGGGTCAACCGCCCAGACGATTTCATCCATCGCCTTCGTCAGCCGCCGCGCGGAATCGGTGATGCGGCCGAGGTTCGCCTCCGCCTGCGCCGGTTCCCGCCGCGCGAGTTCGGTGAGCAACGTGATTTGCGTCAGCCCCGCGCCGACATCGTCGTGAATGTCCTTCGCGATGCGCGCGCGGTCACGTTCCACGGCGTGCTGCTGTTCGAGCAAGGCGAGCTTGCGCCGGTATTTCCGCGTGGCCGCGCGGCGCACGGCGAAGGAAAGGCCGCTGATGAGCAGCACACCGGCGACGACGCGGAACGTCAGCGTCTGATAAAAAAACGGCCGCACCGTGAACGTCACCTCCGCACCCGCCAGGTTCCACGCGCCGTCGCTGTTGCAGGCGATGACGCGGAATTTATATTTGCGCGGCGGCAAATTCCGCAGTTGCACGAGGCGGCGCGTGTCGAGATCCACCCAGTCGTTGTCCAGCCCGTCCACGCGATAACGAAACCGCGCCTGATCGCCGCCGTCAAAGCTCAAGGCGGTGAAACGAAAATCAATCTGCTTGTGGCCGGGCGAAATGAAAATGGGTTGATAGCCGGAAGCCGCGTTCAGTTTCTGGCTGTCAATTTTCAATTCCGAACTATCCATGACTTCCCCGTCCACGCGCAGTTCCTCGATCAACACCGGCGGTGGCGTGGATTTAGTATTGATCTCCTCCGGCTGCACCCACACCGCACCAATCAAAGTGGTGAACCATAGTTTTCCATCCGACGCGTGCCAGCACGCCGGCGAATAACCGCCGGAACATTCCACCGGCGCGATGCCGTCATGCCGCCCGTAGCTGACGAAATCAAGCTTGTTCACGCGGCCATCCATCAGGGCGTTCAACGCGGACTTGGCCACGGAATAAATTCCCTGCTGCGTGCCGAGCCAGAGCCGCTGGCCATCGTCCAGAATCTGGCTGATGATTTCCGCCGGCAATCCCTGCTTCGCGGCGATACGGGAAAATTTTCCATCCTTGAAGCGCAGCAGCCCGCCGCGAAAAGTCCCGGCCCAGATCGTGCCGTTCGTTTCCGCGAGCATGGAATAAATCGGCTGGTCTGCGAGTTCATCGGTTGGACGGAATGGCACCAGCGCATCCGGCTCGCAGCGGAAAATCGTGCCGTCCTCCGCGCCCGCCCAGACGTTGCCATCCGGCGTCTCCGCCAGCGCGCGCACGGCGGGCGAAAAAGAATTGGTGCCCAAATTAAAAATTTGCCGCTCGCCGCCCGCCCAGCACGCCAGGCCGGAACCCGCCTTCAGCCCAATCCACACCCGGTTCTGGCGATCCACCAGAATAGATTTGATGCCGTGCAAATCCCACGACGCGCGCTGAATCCGTCCGTCAAAAAACTGATACAAATCCTCGCCCTCCGATCCGCTCAACCACGCGCCGCCCCCCGGGCGAAACGCGATGGAAAAAATAAAATTCGCCGAAGCGCTCGGCCCGACCGCGTAATTTTTCAGTTCAAAGTCCAACGCCTCAAACCCAACATCGCGCACCAATGGAACTGGAAATTCAGATTTTGGGTTTTGGATTTTGGATTTTGAACGCAACATCGAAAGTCCACCGCCCGCCGTGCCGATCCACATCGCGCCATTTTTATCTTCGCAAACCGATAACGCCGTGCGCGCCGGCAGGCCTTCCGCCGGGCCGATGACGTGAAACCGCCGCTCCCGCAAACGCACCAGCCCGCCGTGATCCACGCCCGCCCACACGCCGCCATCACGCCCTTGAAACCACGCGCCCACCCGGCCATTCGGCAGATAACGGTCGCTCGGCAAATTGTCCGGCGACGACGTGAGCCGCTGAAAACTTCCGTCCGCCGCAATGTGAAACAGGCCGTTGCCGTAATGGTTGAACCACAGCCCGCCATCGCCATCCTCATGCACGCCCATCGCGCGCCCAGACGCCGAGCCGAGCAATCCACGCCACGCCGGAATTTCCGCCGTCCACGTCCGGCCTTCCATCTTGCGGATCCGCCCGCCGTCCAGCACCCAGAACACACCGGACTTCAGCGGATACAATCCGCGCGGATCAATGTCCGCCGCGCCATTCGTCGGCGTCATCGCGACGAATTGCCGTCCATCCCACAGCGCGATTTCATTTTCCGCGCCCGCCCAAACTTTGCCCTGCACGTCGGCCACAATCGTATTAATTTTGCTGCCGGAAAGTCCGCCGTCGTCCGCGAGCATCGTGAATTCGCCGTTGAAAAATTGCAGGATGTGACTGTCGCGCGTCAGGAACCACAGCCGGCCCGCTTCATCCGCGCACTGAAAAAACGGTGACGACCCGGCGGGCGGCACGGTCGTGCGCCACGCGCCATTCGCACCCGCCAGCGCGTGCTCCAGCACCTCACCAAATTGCGTGACGAAGGTAACGCGATTCGTCGCCGATACCACCAGCGAGATATGCACGTCAAACGCCGGGCGATCCGGCAGTTCGTTGTGGAAATTTCCGTCGCGATACGAAGTCAGTCCGCCGCGAAATGTGTTGATCCACAGCGTGCCATTCGCATCGAGAAAAAGCCCCTGCACCCGCGCCTGCCCCAGCTCCGGTTTGTTGACCGGATCGAACGTCACGAACCGCGCGCCATCGAATCGCGCCAGCCCATTGTAAGTGCCCACCCACAGGTAGCCGTCCGGCGTCTGTGCAATGGACGTGACCGTGCTGCTCGGCAACCCATCGCCCGTGTCCAGCTTGTCCACGAGAAAATCCGCCGGGGCGGAACGGAGCGACGGAGAAAAAGAAAAAAGAAATTCCGCCGCGAGGACGGCGAAAATAAAATAACGCTTCGGGAATAGATGTTTCCAGCGTGGCATCGCGCCGCATCATACTGCCGCCCGCCCGCCACGGCAAAACGAAATCATCAAGCCGAAACCATGCAGTTGAAAATGGGGAGCACAGCCGCCTCGGCTGTAGTTCGGCGCGCCCTCGCGCCGAACTCGAACGCACGAAGGCCAACCGGATGGTGTTTGGTTTTCATCCGCCCGGGCGGGTCGCGCGGGCGCGACCCGCTGCGCCCGAGGCGGGCGCGCTCCCCAATTCAACGGCATGGATTCGGCTAAGGCACGAGCTTTTTCAAATCCGGCGGCAACCACCAGCGCAGCAGCGGCCCGCACATCGCCGTCGTGGCCAGCGCCATGATGACGAGCATCGTGAAGATCGCGGAATTGAGCAGCTTGAGTTCGAGGCCGACGTTGATGGCGATGAGTCCCATCAAGGCGCGCGTGTTCATCAAGGCCGCGATGCTGCCCGCCTCGC
>JAYVQV010000336.1:0-6374 GCA_043776855.1 Limisphaerales bacterium
AGCGAAGGGATTTGAACCCTCGACGTTCACGTTGGCAACGTGATGCTCTACCAACTGAGCTACGCTCGCGTCCAGAAAGCGTGGAGATAATAAACCAGCCGCCCCGGCTGGCAAGCCGAAATTTCAGGCCGCCGTCTCGCCCAAAGTCGCCCGCACCACCTTCAGCAGATAGTCGTGCTCGATGGGCTTCTGAAAAAACGCCACGGCACCGGACTGCGTGGCGCGCTCCTTGGTCTTAATATCCTCGCTGCCGGTGATGATGATGATGGGAATTTTCTTGGCGCCCTCCAGCCGATGAAACCATTCCATGATCCGAAAACCGTCCCACGGCACCGTGCCGACGTCCGGCGGAAAACTGATGTCCAGCAGGATGAGGTCGGGGGTTTCCTTGCGCACGGCGGCCATGGCTTCCGCGCCGTCCATCGCCGACACCACCCGGTAACCAGCGCCTTGCAGCTTTAGGGAAATCGTCTTGATGACAATCTCATTGTCATCCACGACTAAAATCGTTTTCGCGGGCGCGGCGCTCATAAATTTAATTTCAGGTCAGATGGTTCAAACTGGCAGACCTTGGTCGCCGACACTAGCAAAGCCGCCATCCCACGCAAAGCAATTTCTCTGGTTTGCCCCACACCGCCCCGCCCGCTAGACTCCCGCGCGTGAGCAATGAATTTTACGCCCCCGGCGACCAGCGCGCCGCGAAGGTCAACGACCTTTTCGCCCGCATCGCCCGCCGCTACGATTTCCTGAACGACCTCCAAAGTTTCGGCCTGCACCGGAGTTGGAAACGCCGCGTGGTGGAACTTGCCCAAGCGTCGTCCACCGCCCGCGCCCTCGACCTGTGCTGCGGCACCGGCGACATTTCTTTTGCGCTCGCCCAACGCGGCGCGCTGACGACGGGCCTGGATTTCAGCGCGCAGATGCTTGAAGTCGCCGCTCAACGCCAGTCCCAAGACACCAGACGCCAGACCCCATCCCCCACCTTCATCCAAGGCGACGCGCAGCAACTTCCCTTTCCAGAAAATTCCTTCGACATCGTCACCGTCGGCTACGGTCTGCGGAATCTCACGAGCTGGGAGCGCGGCGTTGACGAGATGTTCCGCGTGGCGAAGCCCGGCGCGCGACTCATCGTGCTGGATTTTGGCAAGCCGCCGAACGCTTGGTGGCGCACGATTTATTTCACGCATCTGCGGCTGTCCGTGCCACTGATCGGACTGCTCTTTTGCGGCAATGCCCAGGCCTACGCTTACATTTTGGAATCGCTCAAGCATTACCCCGCGCAACTTGCCGTGGCGGACAAGATGAATGTGCTGAAACTAAAAAATGTCCGCGTCATCAACCTCCTCGGCGGCGCGATGGCCATCAACTACGGCGAAAAAGCCTGAACTAAATTTACTTTTTCCATGCGCGTGAAAACTGAATCCGCCAACGAAATTAGCCAGCTCGCGCAATTGGAAAGTCATCTCCCGCGCTGGCGCGAGGTTCCGCTTTACCGCGCGCCGCTCGCGGATTGCCACCAGTCCAATCTGGAATGTTTCCGCCAGATGCCGTTGCTCGGCAAACCGGCGATGCGCGAAAATTTCCCACACAATTTTCTCGGCGACCACGTCACCGTTGACTCGCTCCTCGCGCAAAATCTCATCGAACTGGAATACACTTCCGGCACCACGTCCGACCGGTTGCCCGTGATTTTCGCGCGCGGTTGGTGGGACACGCAGGAGCAACGCGCGCTGCGGCTGAATCCGGTGGCCGCAAAAACTTTCGACGAATTTCCCACTGCCCACCGCGCCACGCTCACCACGCCCGCCTGCAACGGCCTCACTTGCCCTACCGTCTGGATGTCGCGCGAGCAACGCATCATCGGGCGCTCGCTCTTCGTGAATCTCCAGCGCATCCCCTTCGTGCTGCCGGACGCGGAAATGGAGCGCATGGCGCAGGAGATCGTCGAGTGGGCGCCGCAATTTCTCGACACCGACCCGGTCCACATCGTCTGGCTCGCGCTCTACTGTGAACGGCGCGGCCTCAAATTTCCCTCGTTGAAATTCATCCTCTGCACCTATGAATTTTTTAGCGCCGTTCATAAAAAAATTCTCACCCGCGTCTTCGGCGTGCCGGTGTTGAATCTCTACGGCTCCACCGAGACCGGTCATCTGCTCATGGAAAATGGGCGCGGTGAAATGCAGCCCAGCCTCGAAACTGCCTTCCTCGAAATCGTGAACCCCGACGCGCGCGGCATCGGTGATTTGATTGTCACCACGTTGAGCAACGATTATATGCCGCTCCTGCGCTACCGCATCGGCGACCTCGCGGAAAAAATTTCCACGCCGGACGGCGCGCGCTTCATCGTGCATGGCCGCGCAAAAGATGCGTTGATCGCCGCCGACGGTTCGCGCGTGACGACGTGGCAGGTGGATCAATGCTTCGCCGATGCGGACGGCCTCGCGCACTACGAACTGAAACAGACGGATGGCGAAGTCACCACGCTGCGCTTCATCGCCGACAAAATTCCGCCGACCACGGAAACCTTGCAACGCATCACGTCACGGCTTGAAGCGCTGTTGCAGACGAAAGAAAAAATTTCGGCAGAAATGCTGCCCACGCTCGTCCCCGCCGCTTCGGGAAAATTCCGCCTGACTTGCCGCATGACCGCCGATAAAGTGGCGGCATGAAAGCCATCGCCACGTTCGCACTGACACTTTTTTCTTTTGCCGCCGTCGCCCAGACGGAGGAAGGTTTCACCCCAATCTTCGACGGCAAAACTTTCACCGGTTGGAAAACTGCCGAGGAACACACGAACACTTGGAGCATTGAGGACGGCGCGTTGATGGCGCACGGCGACCGCTGCCATCTGTTTTATGTGGGTGATGAAAAGCCGTTCGTAAATTTTGAACTGAAGGTGGACGTGAAGACCGAGCCACATTCCAACGGCGGGATTTATTTTCACACGCACTATCAGGCGAACAGTTGGCCGACGAATGGTTTCGAGTGTCAGGTCAACGTCTCCCACGGCGACTGGAAAAAAACCGGCAGTCTCTACGACATAGCCAACCTCGGCAACACGCCCGCGAAGGACAATGAATGGTGGACGCAAACCATCACCGTCCAAGGCAGTAAGGTCACGGTGAAAATCAACGACGTGCTGGTGCTGGAATACAACGAGCCGCCCGGCGCGCAGCCGGGAAAATCTTTCACGCGCAAACTGGCGGATGGAACCTTCGCGTTGCAAGCGCACGACCCCAAAAGCGTCGTCCGCTACAAAAATCTCCGCGTGAAACGGCTGGAGTGAATATACTAGGACAGCCCTTAGAGCCGCCGAAAAAGCAAGTAGCGATTCCAACCACAACGTGTGCGGGGCGCTATTTTTTCGAGGGGCTGTGGGCTGGCAGCTATTTCACATCTTCGAGTGAAGCTGGCTGCGAAGGAACATGATTTCCAACCGGCCCGCCCGGTTTTTGTCATGTTCAAACGCCGCTGAAAATTTTACCTTGGGCGCGCAGCAAAATCACCGTCACGAAAAATTAATCCGGACCCACATTCTTTTTCCGCCCGCCCCGCCATGAATGTCACCACCGATAAAAGCCGCTGGCCGCAAGCCATCAAGTTCATCGTCGGCAACGAGGCGTGCGAACGCTTCAGCTACTACGGCATGCGGAGCATCCTCACCGGCTACCTCACCGGCATGGTGGTCGCGGGCGGGCTGGGGCAGGATGCGGACACGGCCACGGTGATCACCCACACGTTCATCTTTGTAAATTATTTCATGCCGTTGTTCGGCGCCTGGCTCTCGGACAAATTTATCGGGCGCTACCACACCATCCTCTGGGTATCGCTGTTTTACTGCGCCGGCCATGGCGTGCTCGCGTGCAGTGATTTTGCGGGCGATGCCCACGGCAAAATGATTCTGCTCTGCACCGGTCTGGCGCTGATCGCCTTCGGCTCCGGCGGCATCAAGCCCTGCGTCTCCGCGTTCATGGGCGACCAGTTCCGGCCCGACCAAGCGCACCTGCTGCAAAAAGCCTACGGCGCCTTTTACTGGGCCATCAACCTCGGCTCGTTCTTTTCGTTCCTCGTCATCCCGTGGGTCAAGAACCACCACGGCTACAGCGCCGCGTTCGCCGTGCCGGGAATTTTAATGGCCGTCGCCACCTTCATCTTCTGGCGCGGCACGAAACATTACGTCCGCGTGCCGCCCAGCCGGGTGACAAAGTCCGCCGGGTTTTTCCGCGTCATCATCACCACGCTCTGCAATCGCCGTGCGCCTGGCGAAAATTTCTGGGCCACCGCGCATCGCCGGTTCACCGCGCGCGAGGTGGACGCGGCGAAATCCGTCCCGCCCATCCTCTTCGTGTTCGCGCTCGTGCCGGTGTTCTGGTCGCTGTTCGACCAGACGAATTCAACGTGGGTGCTGCAGGGAGAAAAGATGCTGCCCGCGAATTTCCTGGGCCTGACCATCGGCGCGGAGCAGATGCAGTCCATGAACCCGCTCATCGTCATGCTGCTCGTGCCGCTGTTCACGCTGGGGATTTATCCGCGCCTCGGAAAATTTGCGTCGCCGCTCAAGCGCATGGCCTACGGAATGTTTCTCGCCGCCGCCTCCTATCTCGTCGTGGCCGCGCTGCAACGGCAGATTGAAACCGGCACGCAGTTGAGCGTGCTGTGGCAGACCGTTCCCTACGTCATCCTCACTGCCGGCGAAGTGCTGCTCTCCACCACGGGACTGGAATTTGCCTTCCGCGAGGCCGCGCCGGAAATGAAGAGCAGCATCATGAGCTTCTGGCTGCTCACCGTGGCGCTCGGCAACCTCCTCGTCGGCGTCATCACCAAACTCGGCGCCACCCCCGGCAGCGGTGAAGCGTCCGTCAGCACCGGCCGGTTCCTGATGTATGCCGGGCTGACATTTGTGGTGGCAATCATCTTCAGCCTCGTGGCGCGGACGTATCAATACCGCGACGCCACGGCGGCGCAGGGGAAATGAATTACCCGCCCACCGCGCACTGTTTCCACCGGCGAATAAACTTGCCATTCCCGCCGTCCCGCCCAAAATAAATGCCGCTGACTTTGACCCGGACAGCGTTTGTTTGCTTCAAACAGGCCAATGTAGCTCAGTGGTAGAGCAACGGTTTCGTAAACCGTAGGTCGCTGGTTCAACCCCAGTCATTGGCTCCATTTTTTCCCCTCAAATTTCTCCGGCACAGCGGCGCGCCCGGCTTTTCCGGCGGCAGTGAAATTATTTCTCCAGCAACGCCCACGCGCACCACAGCACCGGCGACTGGCCGTGCAAATCGCCCGTCGCGCGCGGACGGTCCAGATAAAATTGCGCGTCGTCCTTCTGATTCGTGCCGACGCACACGTTGTGCAACGCGCCGTTTTCATCCAGTTGGCTGCACAGGCCGATCCAGCCGCGCCGCGCGACGTCGCCATAGCTCGCATCCAGCCAGCCGTGCTTCACGCCCACGATGAGCGCGTAGGTGAACATTCCCGTGCAACTGGTTTCATCCCACGCTTTCTCGTTGTCCACGAGCTGACGCCACAGGCCGGACGGGGCCTGATATTTTTTAAGCGATGCCATCATGGTTTTGTAACCGGCCATGAGCCGCGCATATTTTGGATGCTCCGGCGGCAGCGAGCGCAACACTTCCGCCAGCGCGGCAGCGAACCAGCCATTGCCGCGTCCCCAAAAATGCGGGCTGACATCGGCGTGATAAAAAAGTCCGTTCGGCTGCTGCAACTTGTCGAGATACGCGGCGAGTTCGGTTGCGACGCGGTCGGCATATTTCGCGTCATGCGTGGCGCGGTAGGCTTGGATTTGCAGGCTGCCGATCATGAAACAGTCGTCCACCCACCAGCGCGTCTCTTCGCAGAGGCCGTCGGCGCGCGGGTTCAGCCATTGGTCGTCCGCCATGCGGAGGCCGAAATCTTTGTAACGCTCGTCGCCGCTCACGAGATAAATTTCCAGCGGCAAAACACCGAAGACATGAAAGTCCACATGGCGCTGCGGGGAAACGGATTTCGCGCCTTCCGGCGTGAGGATGAACGCGTAGCGGTCAATCAGCTTCTGCTGCAAGGCGCTGTCGCCCGCCACATCCGCGAAGCGCAGCGCGCCAAACGCGGCGCAGACTTCGGGATAAACAATCTTGCCGTCCGTGTTGTAATAAATTTTGCGCGGCAGAAAGTTGGCGCAGACTTTTTCGCCGATGATTTTCGGATCGCAGTTGGCGGGGAGGTTTTGAAAATGGTTTTGCGCGGCGGACGTTTTCGTGGCGGCGCAGCCGGAGAACAGCAGGGCGGCGAGGCCGATGGCGATGCTGGTGAGAAAAGTTTTTTGCATGGGAAAATTAAAGCGGTTTGTCCGCGTTCGCGCCATCGCCAATTCG
>JAYVQV010000337.1:0-6363 GCA_043776855.1 Limisphaerales bacterium
AAAATCAAACGTCCGCTTCGGGAAAACGTTCGCGGATCTGCGCGCGCAACCGATCCTCGTCGTCCGGCTGATGGCGGCGGCGGTTGACGAGCCGCACCATCGCATCCAGCAATTCCATCCAATCTTCCAGCGGCGGTTCCTTCACCGGCTGCCAGGTATCGAACCGTTTCGGGCGGTGAAAAAATTTCCACTCGCGGTTCGTGCGGTAGGCATAGACCTGCAATTTCTCGCCGTCTTCCGTAGTGCGCTTCCAACTGATTTCAGCTTTATTGGCCATTTTGAAATTGGGGTTTGGGGTCTGGGGTCTGGCGTCTGGGGGTTTTCCCAAGACCCTAGAACCAAGATGCCAGACCCTGTTTTACACATCCACACTCGCCACCGCCATTGCCGCGATGCCTTCCTCGCGCCCGATGAATCCCATCGTCTCATTCGTCGTCGCCTTCACGCCGACTTTCTGGACGGGAATGCCGAGCGCGTCGGCGATGTTCTTTTTCATGGCGGCGATGTGCGGGTAAATTTTCGGTGCCTGCGCAATGACCGTCGCGTCAATGTTCACGATGCGGGCGTTTTGTTTCGCGGCCTGCTTCGCGGCTTCTTCCAAAAAGATTTTACTCGGCACACCTTTCCAACGCGGGTCGGTGTTCGGAAAAAAATGGCCGATGTCCTCCTGCCCCAGCGCGCCGAGAACCGCATCGCAGATCGCGTGCATCAATGCGTCCGCGTCCGAATGGCCGTCCAGACCTTTCGCGTGCGGGATCTCCACGCCGCCGAGGACGCACTTGCGCCCCGCGACCAGTTGATGAACGTCATAGCCGATGCCTACATGAACCATGGGCAGAGCGTAGGAAAAATTTTCGCCCGGAAAAAGAAATTTCCTTCCCCGCCAGCGGACGCCGCCGGGTTTTGAGCTTGTTGCCGACGCGGGGCGCGTTAAGAATTCCGCAAAACTAATCCAACATGAACCCCGCTCCCATCACCGAACTGAACGAACTCCTCACCAAGCTCATCACGAGCAGCGAGGGAATTTCTGATTTGATTTTTGTCACGGGCAAGCCGCCGCAGTCGGAAATTTTCGGACGCCTCGTCACGCCGCCCGGCTGCCCGGAGCCGGTGTTGACGGGAGAAAGAATTGCCGGCCTCGCCCTCGCCATCATCGGCAGCAACGAACGCCTCACCAACGATCTCGCCAAGGCTGGCTCGTGCGATTGCAGCTATACGCTCGAAGGCGTCTGCCGTTTTCGCGTGAACATTTATCGGCAAATTGGAAATTACGCGATGGTTCTCCGCCGGCTTTCTTCGCAAGTTCCTTCGATGGAAAAATTGAAACTCGCGCCGGTGTTCAACGAGATCATCAAAGAAAAAACCGGCCTCATTTTTCTGACCGGCGGCACGGGCAGCGGCAAGACGACCACGCTCGCCGCCATGCTCAACGAAGTGAACCTCACGCACGAATGTCACGTCGTCACGCTGGAGGACCCGGTGGAATTTGTGCATCCGCAGTTGAAAGCCACATTCAGCCAGCGCGAGATGGGACGAGATTTTTATAGCTTCCCCGACGGCCTCCGCGCGGCGTTGCGGCAGGCGCCGAAAATTATTCTCGTCGGCGAAATCCGCGACCGCGACACGATGGAAATCGCGCTGACGGCGGGCGAGACGGGTCACGTTGTTTATTCCACGCTGCACACCATCAGCGCGGGGCAGACGATCCAGCGCATTCTCGGCATGTTCGGCAAGGACGAGGAACAGCAGGTGCGCGAGCGGCTCGCGGGCAGCTTGCGTTACGTTTGCAGCCAGCGGCTCGTGCCGAAAAAAGAAGGCGGGCGGATGCTCGTGACCGAACTCATGGGCAGCAATCTCCGCAGCCGCGAAGCGATGCTGCTCGGCGAAAGCGACGCGCGCCGCTTCAATGACATCATCGAGGCCGGCAGCACGCTGGGCTGGCATAGCTTTGAGCAATCGCTCTCGAAGGCTTACGAAATGGATTTGATCACGGACGAAACGGCGATGCTTTACAGCGTCAACAAATCGCTCATGCGTCAGCGCGTGGATGCCATCAACAAGAGCGGCAAGGTTCAGGCGGAAGCGCACTCGCTGAAGATGGCGGGCGGCGGACGGCGCTGAAATTTTTTAACCACAGATGGACACAGATAAACACGGATGAAAACAAAACGCAGAGAACGCAGAGGGTCGCAAAGTTTTTGTTCTCTGCGCCTCTCTGCGTTCTCTGCGTCTCTGCGTTTCGTCCCTGCCTTTTGATCCGTCGAAATTTTTTGACTGTATTTGCTTTGCCCGCTGCGACTGGGCGTAATTCAATTTACTCACCAGCCTTCGGACAGAACGCCAGACAACCCCAGCCAACCAAAAAAGCAATTCCTCCGACCGGCGTAATCGCGCCGAGCCAGCGTTCGTTTGTGACGGCCAGAAAATAAAGTGAGCCGGAAAAAATCACGATGCCCGCCAGAAAACTCCACCACGCGACCGCGCGAAAATTCTTCGCCGACGCCAGCACGAACAGCATCACCGCGTGGATGAAATGGTAGAACACCGCCTTCTCCCAAATCGCCGCCGTGCCGTTTTGCGCGAGCACATCTTTTAAGCCATGCGCGCCAAACGCGCCGAGCAGCACGGCGAGAAAACCAAACGCAGCGGCCACGCGGACGTGAGACAGGCGTCTCGCCGGTCCAGTTGGATTTTCCAAAGGAGTTGAAGTTGGAGGTTTCACCGGAAACGCGAACTCACAGGCTGGAAGCCTGTGCCACTATTTTGCGCCTTCAACTTGCACCTTTGCCGGCGGAAGAACCACCGCGTCTTTGCTGGCGGCGGCGCGCTCTTGAAGTTGCTTGATGAGGAAGGTGTCTGCCGGCGCGGTGCGATACGCGGTGAACCAGATGTTGCCGAGCAGTTGCCCGCTCTTCACAAGCTGCCCTTCGAGAAACGCACGACCTTCAGCGCCGCGACCGGGTTTGTTCGAGAGTTTGCCATCGCGGTCGAGAGTGTAGAGCGGCTCCACGAGCTTGTTCGCCTGCACCACGAAGTCCACCGCCTCGGGAAAAATGCCGTCGCCATCAAGCGAATTGGGAATTTCCCAAGCCGGTTTGATTTGCGCGGAAAGTTTCGGCACATCAATGCCGCCGGTTTTTTTGAAGAAGCCGCCATCAATCCACGCATGGAAGCCGAACGAGGTCGTGTAATGATTCGGGTTGCCCGTCGCCGCGTTCGTCACCCAGCCGTGATGATGCTTGGTGGCGTGGAGCGGCTGGCTCGCGTCGCCGACGAAATGACCCATCACGCCCATAACATAGAGGATGTCCTGCTTGGCGTTGGCGATTTCCGTGGGCGTGCCGCCGTGATTTTCAAATGCGGCGAGCGTGCTGAAACCGGATTGCAGTTTCTGAAAATTTTCATTGATGGCCCACGGCAGAAATCCAGAAAGCTCGCGCGTGTGGTCGGAATTTTTCGCGGGATCAATCGGCGGAAAACGATTGGGATGTTCGAGCCGCGCCTTCGTGATGGCGGCGGCGAACTGATAGCGGAACGGCGGCAGCGTGGCGGGCGTGAGGTCGTATTCGGCAATCTCTTCGAGGTCAAGATAATGATCCGGGCCGCTGCAATGGCCGAGTTCGAGGCCGCGTTGCGGCGTGGCTCTCACGTCCGTGATGTTGCGCCAGCGGTCGGCCTCGCCGGCGAGAAACACGACGCGATCGCGCGCGGCGGGTTCGAGGACGAACGCGGGAAAATTCGCCGGCAATGCGGCGAGCGCGAGTTCGTTCACCGTGCGGTGACCTTCGTAATCCCAGGCGTTGGCATTCAACGTGAGCACACCGAGCGTGAGGATGGCGGTAAAAACTTTTTTATTCATAATCAATTCCCTGTTTGCAATTCACTCTAGCGAAGCGCGCGGCCAATGCAACGGCAATTCCCGTGGTGGTATCATTTGAAATGGGAGCGCCGAGCATTGCTCGGCGCTCCAATCATTCGCGCAAACAATACCACCACCGCAATTCGTTCGCGCACGAAAGCGTTTGCGCTTTGCCCTGCGTTCGCGCATAAATTTTCCATGCTTGCCCGCGCTTGTTCCGCTGCCGTCAACGGCATTGACGCCTACGCCATCGAAGTCGAGGTCAACTGCGGCTATGGCGAGACGTTCATCGTGCTCGTCGGCCTGCCGGATGCCGCCGTGAAAGAATCCAAGGAACGCGTCTCCACCGCGCTCGCCAGTTCCGGCTACAAATTTCCGATGGGCAAGAGCACCATCAACCTCGCGCCGGCCGATGTAAAAAAAGAAGGGCCGAGTTTCGACCTGCCCATCGCCCTCGGAATGTTGGCCGCGAGCGAACAGATTGAAACCGATCAGCTCGATCACTTCGTCGCCATCGGCGAACTTGCGCTCACCGGTGCGGTGCGGTCCGTGAAAGGCGTGTTGCCCATCGCGCTGCGGGCGAAAGCGGATGGCAAAACGGGAATTCTCGTGCCGCCAGAAAACGCCGCTGAAGCCGCCGTCGTCAGCGGTCTGCAAGTCATCCCCGTGCAAAACCTCCGTGAGGCCGCGCAGTTTCTTGAAGGCGAAATCCGCATCGCGCCGACGAAGGTGGATTTGGAAAAACTTTTCGAGCACAAGTCCGAGGACGAACATGATTTCTCCGAAGTGAAAGGCCAGGAGAACGTGAAGCGCGCCCTCGAAATTGCGGCGGCGGGCGGTCACAACGTCATTCTCATCGGCCCGCCCGGCACGGGAAAATCCATGTTGGCAAAACGGCTCGCGACGATTTTGCCGCCGCTCACGCTCGACGAAGCGCTGGAGACGACGAAGATTCACAGCATCGTCGGCCTCCTAAAATCCGGCCAAGCACTCGTCACCCAGCGACCCTTCCGCGCGCCGCATCACACGGCGAGCGACGCCGGTTTGCTCGGGGGCAACATCAATCCCACGCCGGGAGAAATTTCGCTCGCGCATCATGGCGTTTTGTTTCTCGATGAATTGCCGGAGTTCAAGCGCAGCGTTTTGGAAACGATGCGTCAGCCGCTGGAAGAGGGTCACGTCACCATTTCCCGCGCCGCTGGCACGCTGACTTTTCCCGCGCAATTCATGCTCGTCGCCGCCATGAATCCCACGCCGGATGGAAAAATGCCGGGCGAATCAAAATCTTCTCCGCGCGAAATCCAAAATTATCTTGGCCGCATTTCCGGCCCGTTGCTCGACCGCATTGACCTGCACATCGAAGTGCCGCCGGTGAAATTTCGCGAGATGAGTTCGTTGGCGCCCGGCGAATCTTCCGCGCAAATCCGCGAGCGGGTCATCGCTGCGCGCAAACTTCAGACTACCCGCTTCGCCGGAAAAAAGAACGTCACCTGCAACGCCCGCATGGGGCCGAAGGAATTGAAGGCCTGCTGCGAACTCGACGAGCCGACGCGCGAAATGCTCAAGCAGGCCATGACGGAATACAATTTGAGCGCCCGCGCCTACGACCGCATCCTCAAGGTCGCGCGCACCATCGCCGACCTTGCGGGCGCGGAAAAAATTTCCGGCGACCACATCAGCGAGGCGATCCAATTCCGCTCGCTCGACCGGCAGTTGTGGGGTTGAGCGGCGCGGGTTCCGCTGCCGGAACAAACCGCACAGTTTTGTTCCGCGCTGGTAACAGCTTTTTCGCAGTGTAATCATCGCAATAAGTTTTACCCTTTATTTTCAAAGGGTTTATCACAGTTTTTCCCGTCGCCCAGCCGTTGGCATTGGCACTGCTAAAGAGAGTTTCAACAACGGACTGTTCCGCACACAGGCGGTCCGTAGAACAAAAAAATATGAAACTCAAATCCAACCTCCTCACCGTTCTCGCCCTCGTCGCCGCGTGCAGCCTGCTGCAAAACTCGCACGCCGCCGGCGGCAAGTCCGCCACCACGCCCGACACCTCCACTGCCAGCAACAAGCCGGCGACCGTCACGGGCGGCGCGTGCAGCAGCTCGCAGCACTACTTCATTTATCCGGGCGTCGGCGTCGCGGGCGTGACGATTTCCGATGCGAGCGGAAAAATCCTGTTCGCCGGCAACTAAAAAATTGAATTGAAACTGGCGGCGGACGCGAGCGCGTCCGCCGCCAAAATAATTTCCCGCTGGGAAAAACCGGTTTCGGTGTCGTGAACCGTGTGCCGATGCCGAAACCGGGCAACCAAAAAAAATTCCGTCGTATGAAAACCATCCTGACTCTCGCCCTCGCATCCGCCGCGCTCGCGGCGTCCGCCCAAACTTACCGCATCACCACGCTCGCCACCAACGCGAGCGTCGCCACCGGCATCAATGCGGCGGGGCAAATCTCCGGCTATTCGCCTTCCGCCACGAACGCGGCGCGCGCGTGGCGCTGGTCGCCGG
>JAYVQV010000338.1:0-6313 GCA_043776855.1 Limisphaerales bacterium
GTCAATTCCGGCTTGGTGAGTTCGGGAATGCCGAGACCGTTCAAAAGTTCCATCAGCGAAAACGCCTTCGCCGTCGCCTGCAATTCGCGGCCATTGCGATGAACGTAGTCCTCGTAAATCAAACCTTCAATCGTCGCCGCGCGTGTCGCGGGCGTGCCGAGACCTTTCTCGCTCATTGCCTCGCGCAGTTCGTCATCATCAATCAGCTTGCCCGCGCCTTCCATCGCCGAGAGCAACGTCGCTTCTGAATACCGCGCCGGCGGTTTCGTGACGTTTTCTTTGACCTCGATGTTCGCGGTCTTGACCATCTCGCCCGCTTTCACCGGCGCGAGGCTCGGCGTTTCATCGGAATCCGACTGCTTGCCATAGACCGTGAGCCAGCCGGGGCTTACCAAAACTTTTCCCGCGCTCTTGAACGGCTCACCCTCGACGCGCGTGATGCGATTCGTTTCCAAAAATTCCGCCGCCGGATAAAAGATGGCGAGGAAGCGTTTCGTGACGAGGTCGTAAAGTTTCTGCTCCGGCTCGCTCAACGATTTCGGTGCGAGCATCGTCGGGATGATCGCGAAGTGATCTGAGACTTTTGCGTTGTTGAAAATGCGCTTGTTAGGATGCACCCAGCCGTTTTTCAAAACCTGATCGGCGAAACTCGAATAGCCCGTCACGTCGCCGAGCATCTTCAACGTGTCCTTCACCGTGGCGATATAATCTTCCGGCAACGCGCGCGAATCCGTTCTCGGATACGTCAGCACCTTGTGCCGCTCGTAAAGCGCCTGCGCCACGCCCAAAGTATTTTTCGCGCTGAAACCGAAACGCGAGTTCGCGTCGCGCTGCAAGCTGGTCAAATCATAAAGCAACGGCGACATCGAAGTCGTGGGCTTGCTTTCCTCGGTGACGATGCCGGGCTTGCCAAAGCATTTTTTGTAGATGGCCTCGGCTTTTTCTTTTTGCCAAATGCGTTCGGCGCGAAGTTGATCTTCGTCAATCGTAGTGGCACAGGCTTCTAGCCTGTGTGTTTCTATTTTTGCAGCTTCCCCGGAACTCACAGGCAAGATGCCTGTGCCACTACTTTTGGAAAATTTCTCATCGAACCAACGACCCGCGTATTGTCCCGCCGCCGCGTCGAACGTGCCAAGCACTTCCCAATAACCGCGCGGAATAAATTTCCGAATCTTCTGCTCGCGCTCCACGAGAATCGCCAATGTCGGCGTCTGCACGCGGCCAACCGTGGTCTTGAAAAATCCGCCGAGCTTGGAGTTGAACGCCGTCATCGCGCGCGTGCCATTGATGCCCACGAGCCAGTCCGCTTCGCTGCGACTCGTCGCGGCATCGGACAACGGCTGCATGGATTCATCCGTCTTCAACGACGCGAAGCCCTCGCGGATCGCGGCGGGCGTCATGGATTGCAACCAGAGACGTTGGATCGGCTGCTTGGCTTTCGTGTAGCGGATGATGTTGCGGAAAATTAATTCCCCTTCCCGCCCGGCGTCACACGCATTGACCAGCGCCGTCACGTCGTCGCGCTTGATGAGTTTTTTGAGCGCGCTCAAACGGCTCTTGGTCTTCTCAATCGGTTCGAGATCGAAATGCGGCGGGATGACCGGGAGACATTTGAAAGTCCATTTGCCGCGCACCGCCTCGACGCCTTCCGGCGGCACGATGGTCAGCAAATGGCCGACGGCGGACGAGACGACGTAGTTGTCATTCTCGAAATAATCTTCGTGCTTCGTGAACTTCCCGAGCGCCTTGCTGATGTCGCTGGCGACGGACGGTTTCTCGGCGATGATGAGGGTTTTGCCCATGCGTTGCGCCAATCTTTAAGCCGCGAGGCACGGTTCGCGCAACTCATTTTTTTGGGGACGAACAATTTCCAACCACAGATGGACACGGATAAACACAGATTTTACCAAAGCCGAAATAACGCAGAGACGCAGAGAACGCAGAGAGAAAATTCTTCTTTGCGGCTCTCCGCGTTCTCTGCGTCTCTGCGTTTATTTTCCATCCGTGTTTATTCATGTCCCCCCGAGGTAAAACTTCAATTATTTCACCACACACGGATTGACCTGCTCATGGTCTCTGGCAAAATTGCCTCACAAAATTTTCCAAAACTATGCCAAGAACCGTCACTCTCTTCACCGGCCAATGGGCCGATCTTTCACTCGCGCAACTCCTGCCGCTCGTCAAAAAAATGGGCTACGACGGCGTCGAGCTCGCCTGCTGGGGCGACCACTTTGAAGTGGATCGCGCCATCGCCGAACCGGATTACTGCAAAAAGAAATGGGCGCTGCTCGCCAAGCACGGCCTCACCTGCCACGCGATTTCTTCGCACCTCGTCGGTCAAGCGGTGTGTGATTTGATAGATGAACGGCACAAAGCCATCCTGCCCGCCGATGTCTGGGGCGATGGCAAACCCGAAGGCGTCCGCCAGCGCGCTGCTGAAAAAATGAAACTCACCGCGAAGGCCGCGCGGAAATTTTTCAACGCGCAACCCGGTGCGAAAAATGATTTCCCCGCCGTCGTCAACGGTTTCACCGGCTCGTCCATCTGGCACGCGCTGTATGCGTTCCCGCCGACGAGCCAGGAATTTCTCGAACGCGGCTTCAAAGATTTCGCCAAACGCTGGCTGCCCATCCTCGACGTGTTTGAAAAAGAGAACGTCAACTTCGCGCTCGAAGTGCATCCGACGGAAATCGCGTTCGACATCGCCTCCGCCAAACGCGCGCTGGCTGCCGTGAAAAATCATCCGCGCTTTGGATTCAATTACGACCCGTCGCATTTCGGCTATCAGGGCGTGGATTATGTGAAGTTCATCCGCGAGTTTGGCGACCGTATTTTCCACGCGCACATGAAGGACGTTTGGTGGGGTCACGGCGACGGCACGGTGGGCGTGTTCGGCGGCCACACGGATTTCACGGACGCGCGGCGCTTCTGGGATTTCCGCTCGCTCGGCCACGGCGACATCAAGTTTGAGGACATCATCGTCGCGCTGAACGACGTCGGCTATCGCGGCCCGCTCTCGGTGGAATGGGAAGACGGCCGCATGGACCGCATCCACGGCGCGACGGAAAGCTGCGCGTTCGTCCGCAAACTCGATTTCGCGCCGAACCAGGCGGCGTTTGATGCGGCGTTTGCCAAGCGGTGAAATGCGCGGAGGTTTACAGTCAGGCTTGAAACTGTTATTCATTTCTAATGATTCAGCCGGAACAGTTGGTGGCAGGCGAGTGGGCCGAATGGTATCGGCTCACCGCAGTGCAACGCTGGCTGGAAAGCGAGAAACTCTGGCAGACCTATCTCGCGCTTGGAGGCTCACTTGATCCCGAACCCGATACGCAAAGTCCTTTCTTCGATGCGCACGCACCGCGTCCGCGCCCTGCTCATGGGCGGACAGGCGTGCGTGTTCTACGGCGCGGCCGAGTTTAGCCGCGACACCGACCTCGCCATCCTCGCCGACGCCGCGAATCTCGCACGGCTGCGGAAGGCGCTCGCCGAACTTCAGGCCGAACCCATCGCCGTGCCGCCGTTTGCCGTAAAATTTCTTCGGCAAGGTCACGCCATTCATTTTCGCTGCCAGCATCCTGAAGCCTTGCGGATGCGCGTGGATGTGATGTCCAAAATGCGTGGCGTGGATGCGTTCGCCAAACTGTGGAAACGCCGCACCACCATCGAGCTTCCCGACGGAACGATCTGCGATCTGCTTTCATTGCCCGACCTCGTGCAGGCAAAAAAAACCCAGCGCGACAAGGACTGGCCGATGATCCGGCGACTGGTGGAGGCGCATTATTTCCAGCACCAGAAAAATCCCAATCCGGCGCAAGTGAAATTCTGGCTCCGGGAATTGCGCACGCCGGAACTCCTCAACGAAGTTGCCCGCGCCCACGCCGCGCAGTGCCGGCGGTTGGTGTCCGCCCGACCATTGCTGGCCCACGCGACCACGGATGCTGCCACCTTGGAGCGCGCGCTGCTGGCGGAAGAAACCGCCGAGCGCGACCGGGATAAAATTTACTGGCTGCCCTTGCGCCGGGAATTGGAAAAACTCCGTCACGCCAAATGAAGACCACCGTCCGCAAACTGGATTTCGCGCCGAACCAGGCGGCGTTTGATGCGGCTTTTTCGAAAAAGAAATAAATTTTGATGAATAAACCGAAGCTCCGGATCTAGTAGCTTTTGCATTCACTTATTAGCTGGAAGAGAAACCAAAAACATGAAAACTGAAATTATTGACAAGAGAATTAATGGGCTTCGTAGACGTCTTTCTGAAGTATTAATTCAAATCCTAGACCTCACTGCTAAATTCAAATTGGACAAGGAACTTCGAGTAATGCGTGAGGCATTAAACAAAATCAACAATCCTTTCTTGTTTGTTGTCGTTGGAGAGGTGAAGGCCGGCAAGAGCAGTTTCATTAACGCATTGCTCAATGAGAAAGTTTGCAAGGTTGATGCAAGGCCCTGCACCGATTGCGTTCAAGAAATAGCATTTGGCGAACAAGAGAATATCGAAATTCTCGAAAAGCATCTCAAGCGAATCACCCTTCCAATAGAATTGCTAAAGACAATTGCCATAGTTGACACTCCCGGCACAAATACAGTTGTTGAAAACCACCAGAATATTACTGAAAACTACATCCCACATAGCGACTTGGTGATGTTTGTTTTTCCGGCAAAAAACCCGCACACAAAAAGTGCTTGGGATTTGCTGTCATTCGTCAAAGATGAGTGGAGGAGAAAAGTTATCTTTGTGCTTCAGCAAGTGGATTTAGAGCAAGAGCATTTAAGTCTCCAGATTGAGAGTGTTAAAACCTACGCCATTCAGCACGGTGTGACTGCCCCAATCATTTTTTCAACATCCGCCAAGTGGGAAGTGGATGGCCAGACTGACAAAAGTGGTTTTGAACCCATTCGGAAATACATCCGTGAAAAAGTAACCGGTGGAACACACCTCTACGAAAAGCTTGGTGGGCAGATTGAAACTGCATCGAGTGTTTGCGAAACACTGGGCAAAACTCTTACAAACCTTCACACCCAACTAGAAGCAGATAAAGGTTTACAGGCCCGCATTCAGAATAGATTGGCTTGCGGAACCGGTCGTTCCTCAAAAGAGATTGATGCTCTTGTTGACCGTTTGGTAACTAAATACAGCGACATAGCCAACGAATTCAAAAAAGAATTCCGCGAAGGTTTAGACACTTGGAAAATTGTTAGAAGAATATTTCCCGGTGGCGAATCTGCAAAAGATTGGATGGATGGTCTTCAGAAACGTCTCACTGAAAAACTGTCGGGAAAGCTTGATGAAATCGCGAAACAGGAAGCGGAGTTTTTTGTTGAAGACGTAAAAACTCTGGTAAAAGAACTTCTGAATGATTTAGAGAAAATTACTAGTCCGAAAGACGCATTTCATTCGGCAGAGCAAATCGATAAGCGGCGAGGAGAGATTGCAGAGGGTGTAAAATCCAAACTTCACGAACTAATTCGGGACACTGATGCCTTGCAAAAAGCTATAGCAGAATCGGCAAACAATTTGTCCGCGACTCTTGGAGGCGGAACCGTCGTAGCTACAGTTGGAATAATTATTGCAATGTGCCTCAAACTTCTCATTTTTGATATTACCGGCGGCATTCTAACCACCATCGGTTTATCAGTTGCTGGATTCACTCTCCTTTTCAAGCGCGGTAGCATCATCAAGCAATTTGAAGACGGCCTTGATAAGGGTAAGATGCAGCTTGAAGAAGAATTAAAAGCCAAACTCGGAGTTAGTTTGCGCGGAGCTTATCGTGAAATTGAAAAAGTTTTTCAAGGTTTCTTCGATGACATTAAAATTCGAGGCGATGAATTACAACCGCAGATGACATCACTGGAAAAATCTAAAGCGGATCTCCTTGCTCTATCTGGAGAAATAAAAAAATAACAACCAAATTAGACATGGCGACCAAACGCAAACTTCGTTACGGCATTGTCGGTGGCGGGCAGAACGCCTTCATCGGCGCGGCCTTCCCGCTTTAAGAATCCCAACGGGGGTTGCATCACCCGCGCCCGCCGCATCCGCGCAAATCATTCAACCCATTCAGGGTTCATAAAATTTCCAATTCATTACCCAGCGTAGTCCCGCGCCGGCGGGACAACGCTGGGCTGAATGATTTAATCCCTTCGGGATTGTCGGCGGGATGCGGAATCCCTTCGGGATATTCCGAACTCACGAAGTCCGGCGGGACGTGGCGGGCGCGGCCTTCGGTTTTTCTTTTTTCGGTTTCTTGATTTCTTTTTTCTGACTGCGATTGCCTTTGGCCATATTGATTCCTTGGTTAATGTTCAACCGTAG
>JAYVQV010000339.1:0-6311 GCA_043776855.1 Limisphaerales bacterium
GCAGAATGATCGGGATGCTGGCGGTCGGCGCGTAGTCGCGGAGTTCGCGGCAGACTTGCAGGCCGTCTTTGTAGGGCATCATCAGGTCGAGCAGGATGAGGTCGGGCAAAACATTTTGCGCCTTCTCCGCCGCCTGCGCGCCGTCCTCGGCCTCGATGAGTTCGTAGTCGTCGGAAAGTTGCGAGACGAGAAAGCGCCTCATGTCCGGCTCGTCGTCCGCGATGAGAATGAGCGGGCGATCCGAACGGCGCTTGAACACCGCCGTGTTGCCCGTGTGCAACGGGTTCGGGCTGACGTTCGTCGGAAACAGTTCCGCGCGGCGATACAGATTCGCGAGCCATTCTTCCGAAACATTTTCCGGCGCGACGGCGGGCGCGACGGCGGGCGCGACATTTTCCGGCGCGGCACCTTCCGGTGCGGGGCGGAACGGCAGTTGAACCGTGAACGTCGCGCCCTTGCCCGGCTGGCTTTCCACGCGCACCACGCCGCTCATCATTTCAGTCAATTCCTTCACGAGCGCGAGGCCGATGCCGACGCCTTGGAATTTCCGCTTCGACGAACCGTCCGCCTGCCAGAACCGGTCGAAGATGTGCGGCAAGTTTTTTTCCTCGATGCCGATGCCGGTGTCGCCGACGGTGATGAGAAATTTCTCGCCCGATTTTTCCGCGCGGAACCAGACGCGCCCGCCAACCGGCGTGAACTTGAGCGCGTTGAAGAGCAGGTTGAGCACGACTTTTTCCAGCTTGTCGCGGTCGGCCAGCACCGCGCCGAGTTCGGCGGCGGCGGCGACTTCGAGCGTGATGTTTTTTTCCTTCGCCATCTGGCGCACGGCGCTGGCGAGGCCGTTGACGAATTCCGCCACGCGCATCGGCTCGGCCTTCGCCTCCGCGCGGCCGGATTCGAGGCGGATGAGTTCGAGCAAATCATTGATGAGCTTGAGCAGGCGCATGGCGTTCGCGTGCATCGTCTGGAGCGCTTCGTGGCCCGACTTGTCCGGCGAACGCTCGGCCTGCTTCAGCAAAACTTCCAGCGGACCCAGCAGCAGCGCGAGCGGCGTGCGCAGTTCGTGGCTGACGTTCGCGAAGAAACGGCTCTTGAGCTTGTCGAGTTCGATGAGCTTGCGATTCGTTTCTGCGAGCGACTTTTGGTTCTGATCCAATTCGTGGCGCAGGGAAAATTCCCGGAGACGCAGGCCGTTGTAAAAATAATTTCCCGTGACGACGATGACCGAGGTGAGCGACAGGAAATAAAAATTGTTGAACATCGTCGCCGCCTCGGGGGCAGCGTTGGAAAAAACTCCCGCCGCCACATACAGCGTGAGGATGATGACCACCGCGATGACGCTTTCCGCCAGCGTCGCCTGAATGACGGAACACGCTGCGAGAATGACGAGGTTCAAGCCGGCGTAGTAACTGGAGTTGAAGCCGCCCGTCTCCAGCACCATGAAGCTGATCGCCGCCGCCGGGATCACATACCAGCCCGTCGCGATCACGCGCAGCACCGGTTCCGGCCAGCGCGAGCGAGCGAGAAACACCAGCACCAGCAGCGCGAACAGCGCACTGCAAATGCGGAGCAACAGAAAATCTTTCAGGTGAACCGGGAAGACAAAATAATCCAGCGCGAAACCGGCGGGCATCAGCAGCGCCACCAGCACGCAGGCCACGCGGGAATTCCGCAGCGTCGTCGCCACCGTGTAGCGATGAAACTCTGCGCGGATTTCGGGCGTGATGTTTTGACGTTCGCTCATGCGGGTTTGCGGACTTCGAGATAGATGTTCACGCCGGTCGGGTCGGAGACGACGCGCGTCTCGTCCGCGCTCGCGCGCTCGGGGCGGAGCGCGAGCATCTCGGCGCTGGTGCGGTAGATCAGATGCCATTCCAAAATGTAGCCCAGCCAGTGCTTGATGGGATTGCCCGCGTCCACGTTCGTCACCACGAGCAGGCCGCCGGGCGCGACCATCGCGTAAAGCACGTCCATGAATTCCCGGCACACCGCGTCGGTCAGGTAATCAAACAACCCCGCGCAATAGACGAACTCGTATTGCTGCGCCGCCGTGCGGTTTTTAATTTTCCCCTCGCCTCGCAAAATCTGCGCGACGGATTTTTTGATGAACGCCAGTTGCGTCCGCCGGTGATTTTTTTCGCGGCTGGCGGACAAAACTTTTTTCGCGTGAACCAAAGTTTCTTCGTTGAAATCCACCAGCGTGAATTCGCCCAAGTCCGCCAGCGCGTGCTGCGCCATGAAATCCTGGATCTCCTTCGCCGGCCCGGCGCCGACGTTGTAAGCGCGCATTTTTTTACCCGGCGAACGCGCGGCGCGCAGCGTTTCCTCGTGCAACCGCGTCGTCAGGTAATTCACGCGGTTGCGATGCGCCGCCGCCGGTGGCTGCGCGACGAACCAGCGATGCAAAATTTTTGCGTAGAGCGAATCGCCCTGGTGCGGGTCGTCCAGAATCATGTTCACGATGCCGTAGTCGCCTGCATAACCCATCGGCTTCGTGACCGCGCGGTGCGCGAACGGCGCGCACAGCAGCAGCGGCTGCAACTGCCGCCGCGCATAAACCTGATGCGCCGCTTCGAGTCCGCGCTCGACGCGGCTGGCGGCGTGTTCGTAGCGCTCGAACAGCGCGTCAATCGCGGGGAACGCGCAGGCGGCGATGTTCACGGCGATTTCGCGCTCGGCGGTGGCGGAAATTTTTTCCGGCAAGCCCGCTTCCACCTGTTCGACCCACAGCCGGAAGTCGGTGAGAAAATGTTGCAGGTCGGCCACAACATTTTTGTATTCGGGCGCGACCTTGTAAGACTTCTGCCAGCCGATAAGAAATTCGCCAAACTTTTCCCGTAGCGTTCCGTTCAGTTCCGACGGCCCGGCGACTTGCAAGGCCGTCCAGGATTTTTCTTCCAGCGTCGCGGTGCAAACAATCGTCTGCCGCACGGTCATGAGGTTGCTGATGGTGGCGGTGCCGGAATAAATCGTGTGCTCGTGAAAGATGATGCGGAAATCGGCAAGCACTTCCGAGAGGCGCAGGTCGCTGCCGTGACTGAAGACTTCAAAGGCAACCGCGTGCCGGGTCAACTGCACGAGCCGCCCGCGCACTTCCAATCCATCGCCAGAAATGCAGACGACGAGGCTGTCCTTCAAATCGCCATTGGCCGTGGGTTTTTGCATTTTATTTTCGCTGGCGACATTAGCGAAAGCGCGAGGAAAGTCCAAGCTGCTTTAGTGGCACAGGCTTCTAGCCTGTGAGTTCAACGCTGGAAGAAATTAACGCGGAGACGCAGAGAACACAGAGGTTCGCAGAGAAAACCAGCGGAGGATTTAATCACGGAAAGGTATTCCGGTTTTATTCCGTGAACCTCTGCGCCGCTCTGCGTTCTCTGCGTCTCTGCGTTTTTCAGCATTGAACTCACAGGCTGGAAGCCTGTGCCACTATTTCAGAAATGCAGCCCCGCCGAAATCAGCACCGCGTGGCTGATGAATTTGTAGGTTCCGTCCGCATTCTGCCCCGCAAAAAAACCGGTCAGCGATGACGATGGCTTGCTGCCGCTGACAGAGTGTGGTGCGCCGTAGCCGAACTGGTAGGTGAGATCAAAATCAATGCGCTTGCCCGTGCGCCCGAGGCCGATGGTGATGAAGTGCCGGTCAAGGTCGGCGGCGAGTGGCGAGTAATAATTGTCCGGCACGGAATTTTCGTTGAAGAGGTAGCCGGCGCTCGCGTGCCAGCCGTTGTCGAACGTGCGCGTGACGCCCACGGAATAATTCCAGCTTGAGCGCCAGAACATCCGCAGGGCGATGTTCTGCGGAATGCCGGAGGGCGTGGCGGGCGACTCCTGCCGGAGGGTGAACTGTCCGACGGTATCCCAGTCCGTGTAGTCCGCGTCGAATTCGATGTTCCATTTTGGCGTCGGGCGGAACGAAATGCCGAACGCCGCCGTTAGGGGGAAATCAAAATCCAGCGTCGCCCCGCGCGTGTCCGCCGCGAAGGCGCCTTCCTCGGCATACGACGAGTGGCCGTCGAGGTTGAAAGTCGTCGCCCCGCGCACCGTGGCGCCGAGGGAAAGTTTTTCATGTGCCCGCCACAGGATGCCGGCGTTGTAGCCCGCGCTAAAACCATCGCCGGAAAAACGGAAATAATTTTCCGGGTTCGCCCCGCTCAAGATGCCCTGCTGCAACGTGAGCCGCGCGTAATCCACGCTCGCGCCCGCGCCGATGGAAAGTGTGTCCGTGATTTTCCAGGCCGCCACCGGATTGATGCGGAGATAGGTGAGCGTGCTTTTTTGCGCCACGGCGCGGAAGTTCGCCTCGTCCGGCCAGCCGAGGCTGCCACCGTAGGGCGCATACATTCCCAGCCCGAGCGTTACGGGAATTTTTTTCAGCGCGTGAGTAAAATAAAATTGCGTGGCGGCGGCGTAATGTTTCTCGATGGAATAAGTTTCGCCGCTGTTGACGCGTCCGGCGGGCGGCTCAAACGTCGGTTCCAAATCGAGGCCGTAAATGCCGCCACGAACCTGCGTGCCTTCGAGCTGGGTGATGCCGGCGGGGTTGTAATAAATCGCGGAGGGATTGTCCGCCGTGGCCACGAACGCCTCGCCGCGCGCCGCTGCCGCCGCATCCTGGCTCACCACGCGCAGGCCGTTGGCGTGGGCAGTGAGCGCGGCGGGCAACGTAAGGGCGATGAAAGTTTGGTAGAAGTGGCGTTTCATTTTTGAGTGAATGTTGGTAGTGGGTCAGTTCGCGGAGCGCCGAGCATTGCTCGGCTCGAAGGACGGGGGTTTCCGCCGCTTGCCGAGCAATGCTCGGCGCTCCGATTTCAAATTGACCCATTACCCGAATGTTGGCCGGACGCCGCGCAGTGTCAGCGACCGGCCAGTTCGCCGCCAGAAAAATTATTGCGCCGCCGCTTTGGAACCGGGGATGGCCTGAACCGGAACGATGCAGTAGAAAAATGGGGAGCGCAGCCGCCTCGGCTGTGGTTCGGCGCGCCCTCGCGCCGAACCCGAACGCACGCAGGCCAACCGAATGATGTTTGGTTTCGTCCGCCCGGGCGGGTCGCGAGGGCGCGACCCGCTGCGCCCGAGGCGGGCGCGCTCCCCAATTCAATTGCCTGGTTTCGGCTAAATAGCGACGCCCAAAATCATCCTCATCCGCATCGTCAAATTCTTCGGGAAGGATGGATGACGATGAGAATGATTTGTTGGCCGCTGATTTTCTGACCAGCTCTGAAACCAAACCGGTGAACGCCCCATCGGAAATACAACTTTACTTTGCTAAACCTTGCGGCAATTTCCTGCTATGAGTCGTTTCTTTGCGTTCTGGGGAATGATTTTGCTGCCGCTGCTGTTTGCACCGGCGGCAACCGCCAGCTTTTCCTCCGTCTATATTTTCGGCGACGCCGTTTCGGCCACCACCAATAACATCACCGGTTCCACGAATTATTATGGCCGGCGTTATTCCAACGGTCGCAGTTGGGTGGAGGTGCTCGCGCAACGCCAGGGCTTTGGCGCGACCTCGCTGACTTCGACCAATTGGAATTACAGCAGCAACAACCTTTCCTTCTACGGCCACTACAGCTATCTGCTGGTAACGAATGTGAATAATTTCGTGGCGCCCTCCAACGCCACCAACTGCCTGTTCATCGTGTGGGTGGCCAACGCCGATTTTGTCGGCGACATTGCCGACCCCAACATCGGCGATCCTGGCAATCCCTCGCAAGGCACCAACCTCGTCGCGTGGACGAACGCCATCAACTTGCACCTCACGAATCATTTCCGCGCCCTCACGAATCTTTACGCCAAGGGCATGAGAACGCTCATCGCGCCGAACGCCGTGGACCTGATGAAACTGCCGCAATACAACGGCGCGCCCGCCGGTTACCGCGCATTTTTTCGCCAGCGCATCATTGATTTCAACCACGGCTATTCCAATCGCCTCAACCAAATCAAGGCCAGCAGTCCCGGGCTGACCATCATCACGCCCGATATTTTTTTAGTGCTGGAAGACCTGCAGACCAACGCCAAAAATTACGGCCTCACGAACGTGGTGAACGGCAGCGCCATCATCACCAGCGCGCTGCAAAATCTTCCGAACACGCAATGGGCGCTCAACGGCCCCGGCACGAACTACGTTTGGTGGGGGCCGATCAGTCCGTCCGCGCGCTTCCACGAAGTCATCGCCGACACCGCGCAGCAGTTGCTCTCGCCGGTGGATCTCGATGACATCACCCCGGTCAACACCAGCAACCAGCTCCAACTCGTGAACGCGCCGGTGGGCATGAATGGCATTGTGCAATTCGTGGGCGACCTCACGCAGAC
>JAYVQV010000340.1:0-6308 GCA_043776855.1 Limisphaerales bacterium
TCGATGTTGAAGAACACCTTGGCCTCCGCGCCGTCCGAACCTTTCTTGGCGATGACGATGGTGCCGGGCTGATAGACGATGAACATCCGGCCCGAACCATCCGGGCACTCGCTCATCCAGACCGGGCGATTTTTATCCTCGGTGGAAAGCTCCGGCATTTTGGCGAACACGCGTTCCAGTTTCACGGCGGGCAAAGTTTGCGCGAAACCCGTGGCCGTCACGGCGAGCAGCAGGGCGGAGAGAAATGTTTTCATGCGAGGGCAGACGCTAACCGACGGGGAATGGTTGCGATAGAAAATTTTGATATGACAGACCAACGGGGGTGCAGCTTGAGACTGTTCCGGTAGTAGAAATTAGCCAGCGGCCACGTCCCTTCGCCCGGACAGGCGAGACGCCTGTGCTACAGCGGCGGCGAAGCCGCCCCCAAAGTAGCGCAGGCGTCCCGCCTGCTGCCGGATCAGGACAGTATCAAGCTGCACCCGTTCAACTCCGCAGCAGCACTTCTTTCACCGCTTGCCGCAGGTCGCCGAGGGAGAAAGGTTTGTTCAGGCACGGACGCTTTTCTGTCTCCAAGAAATTCCGCAGCGGTTCGCCGATGATGTCGCCGGTCACAAAAACCATGCGGCGCGCGGCCTCACGGTTCTCCACACACAACCGTTCATAGACCTGCCGGCCATTCAGTCCGGGCATCTTGAGGTCGCAGATGATGACGTCAAATTTCTGCCGCTTCGCTTCGCGCAACGCGGCCTCGCCATTCAAGGCGGTGACGACTTCGTAGCTGTGCTGCGTGAGTTCCTCCTGGATCATTTGGAGCAACGATTCCTCGTCATCCACCACGAGAACTTTTTTGCCGGCACCTTCGCGCGTCTCGGGCTGGTTCGTGGCGGTGGTGGTCTTGGCCAGGAAAGCGGTCTCGAACCACGCCGCTTCATCGGCCACGGGCAGTTCGATGGTGAACGTGGCACCCGCGCCGGGCGAACTGGTGGCGAGGATGTTGCCGCCGTGTTCGCGGATCATGCCGTAGCAAAGGCTCAAGCCCAGACCGGTTCCCTTGCCGACTTCTTTCGTGGTGAAGAACGGGTCGAAGATGCGTTTCAAATTTTCCGGCGCAATGCCGGGGCCGTTGTCTTGAATGACGATGCGGACAAAGTTCGCATCGTGGTTCGTGGTCAGCGTGATGCAGCCGGCTTCCGTTTTGCCTTCGATGGCTTGCCGCGCGTTGTTGATGATGTTGAGGACGACTTGCTGCACCTGATGGCCGTCCGCGAGGACGACGGGCATCTGCTGGCTGAAGTGGGTGACGACCTTGACGTTGCTGGTGCGAAGCGGATAAGAAATCATTTCGAGCACGTCCTCGATAAGTTTGTTCACGCTGACGGGCTTGCGTTCCGGCGCGGCGCGGCGGGCGAAGCTCAAGAGCGATTGCACAATCTTCTGGCAACGTTGCGCGGACTTGAAAATTATGTCGAGGTGTCGCGAATGTTTCTCGCCCACGTCGGCGCTCTTGAGCATCTCGGAGAAGCCCATGACGGCGGCGAGCGGGTTGTTCAATTCATGCGCCACGCCCGCGACGAATTCGCCGACGGCGGAAAGTTTCTCGCTCTGGATTAATTGCGCCTGCGTGGTCTTGAGCGTCTCGACGGTCTGTTTCAATTTCGACTGCGAGAGTTCGATGTTCTCCGTCATCTGGTTGAAGGTATGCCCAAGCTCGCCGAATTCATCTTTGGAACGGATGTTGACACGCGCCGAAAAATCGCCGCGCCCGACCGTCTCGGCGGCGGCGTGCAACTGGCGCAACGGCACGGTGGCGCGGCTGATGAAAAAGAGGACGACGGCGGAGCCGAGAATGATGCCCACGAGGATGACCGCGAGGAGAATCTGCTGCGTCTGCGTCTTCACGGCCAACTGGGCGTCGTAGGAGCTGAAGAGGAGATAGCCGATGGTGTTGTCATCTTTGATGGAGGCAAATTTTCCGGCGGTGAAATAGTAATTGCGTCCGCCGACCTGAAGATTTTGCAGGGCGGTGCTGCCCGGCTGCCGCCGCAGCGATTGGAACTGTTCGACCAGATTGGTCGGCTGCTCCAAGGCTTTGAAGGTGGAGGCGATGATGTGCGGCCCGGCCACCAGCACGGTCTGTCCGCGCGCCCCCATGCTGAATTCCTGCGCGGTCTTCCAGTTAATTTCCTCGCCAAAAGTCAGCACCCCGCAGAAGTGTTCATGGCTGGCGTTGAAGATGGGCAGCGAAATGATTTGAAACAGTTTGTCATTCAGGCTCACCACGTCAACGGACGCATCGGCGGGCGCATCGGGCAGCGCCCCGTTTTGCAGCGTGCGCTGAACCGCCGGATCACATTCCCTCCGGATCAGCCGGGGCGAATGAAAATTGCCATGCTCGTAATACATCGGATCGGTTCCATCCGCCGGCTGGCCGCCGGCGGGCGTGAAGAAAGCGAATTCCACGTTTTCATCCACCAGCCCCTCGTCCTGCATCAGGCTGGTGAGTGATTTGCGGATGGTTTTGGGATTGAGCGTCTCAAAGGCCGCGCGGTAGAGCGGCTCGTTGGCCAGGCTGCGGAGGCGGAGGCCGAGATTTTTCTGATGCTTGACCAGCTCGTTGCGCATCCGCATATCGGCGGCCTTGAGTTCGAGGCGCGCAGTGTCCTCGGTCAGGTGGGTGAACTGCTGGTTCACGATGCCCACCGTCACCGCCAGCAACGCCGCCATGACCAGAATGACGGGCACCAGAATCTTGATGCGGAAGCTCGCTTCAAGAAATTTTTTGATGGGTTGCATCGCTCAAATCTTTGGCAGGTTTTTGCCCGGTGTCAACGTGAAGTCCGCCTGCACTTCGCCCGTTTCGGGAACGATGATTTCCCGCGTGTCCGCCGGGAGGCGTTCGTGCCACGCCTTCAATTTGTATTTTCCCGCCGGCACGTTGGTTATGCGGTAGTGGTGGTCCTTGCCCGTCACGGCGAAATACGGATTCGCCATCACCAGCACCACGCAGTGCATGTTCTGGTGGATGGAGCAATAGACATCCACCTTGCCCGGCTGCTGAAACGTCACGCGCTTGTCCGGCGGATTGCCTTGATAAAGTCCGAGGTCAAATTGCGCCGCGTCGGAAACGGAAAAGACGTTGTGAAAAATTTCGTCATTGTTCGGCCACTCCACCGTCGTCCCGGCCAGCACGGGTAAAATTTTTGGCGTGAATTCCGCGCCATGCTGCGCGACCCGGGCGGTGGTGACTTGCACAACGTTCGTGGTGATCGTGTTCGTGAACGTCACGCCTTCGATGAAGACCACGAAGTCATTCATCGCCGGGTAATCCACCTTCTCGAGAAATTTATATTTCCGGCTCGCGTAGGCATCGTTCGCAGAACCGGCCGCCACGTCTTTTTTGCCTTCGGCATGAACCGTCCCCGTGATAGTTCCCCCGCGCGCAGGCGTCAAAAGCAATTGCCCGAACAACGCAAACGCAAAAACCGCATCGCGCAACGGCGCATAGCGAATCCGCGTGCTCGGACGATGCGTCTGCTGGTGCGCGGCGCGCGAACGAAAATCCGCGAGCGCCTGCCAGCGCGCGAGTTTGAAGCCGACGCGCGCCACCTCGGATTTTTTGGCGTCACCCGCCGCGCCGGACGGGTAGTCTGAAAAAGATTCCTTCATGGCCGTTTAGAATTTGAACACCGCCTCGGTGCCGAGGAAATTTTCCTGGTTGCGATGGCCGCCGCCGACGTTCGAGCCGTTCTCAAACGAATACTCCAGTTTGATCGCCAGCCGGTTGCTGAAGCGATAACCGCCACCCAGGCTCAAGCGCCACAAGCCTGTCGCCTGCGTGCCGAAGAAGTGCTGGTCGAAATCACCGAAGCCCACGAGCGGATAACCGTCCGGCGCGATGATCTGGCTGAACCGCGCGGCGGCGTAAAAATTGTGCGGCAGATTTTGCTCGGCCTCCACGGAGTAATAAAAAATGTTGCGCGAATTGTTCGCCGCCGGGTCGTTGTCGCCGTAGCGAACGTAGCCGCCGGAAACTCCAAGATGCCCGCTCTTCCATCGCGCCGTGATGTCGCCCTGCACCGCGCTCGCGTGAAACTTCGTCGTGCCACTCCCGCCGATGGAGCGGAACCAGCCGTTGCCAAACCAGATGGATGAAAGAAAATCTTTCTGCGCGTTCAAATCGCCCGTCCGCATCCCGCTGATGCTGAAATGCCAGTTTTTATTTGGATCAAACGAAAGCCGCCCCGCCACCGATTTATCGCCATCGTAATCCTGCACGCCGCTCACGCCGCCGTTCTGCACGGCCACGACGTAAGAAAATTTTCCAAGTTTTCCATAAAGTTCCAAGCCCGGATCAATGCCCCAAAAATCTGCGAGCGAATGGGAGATGAGCGGATTCTCCACCGCGTAACGATTCAGGTATTCCTCGCCGAAGGGAATCTGCATCCGGCCCACGCGGATGTTCAACTGGCCGTCCTTGCCCCAAATCTGGGACGCATCTTCAAAGTCCAGATACAGTTCGCCCAACTGCGTCGTCAAACCCGGTTGCTCGCGGATGGCGATGTCCAATCCGCCGAAGAAATAAACATTGTCCCAGATCGGCGCTTCAAAAAAGATGCGCGCCTCGTCCACGCGAAATTCCGAATGTGGCGCAAACCCGTCCGCTTCCGTATGGAAAAACGCCGCGCCACCCTCCGCACTGATATGCACCTTGCCCAAACTATAACCGTTCGCCGTCGGGGGGGCATTTTCGCCTTGCGCCACGACCCGCGACGCTTCCACGGACTCCAATTTCTGGATTTTGCGGGTCAAAGTGTCCAACGTCGTGCCTTGTTTTTGAACTTGCTGCTGCAAAAGCGCGTTCTGTTCACGGAGCAAACGCACTTCTTCATCAATATTCGCCCCGCTGACCGTGGCCGTAGCCGCCGTCAGGGCGCAAAACATCTGAATTATACGAAACTTCCGAATCATACCGGCCATTAAGCAGCCCATGTGCCTTTTTGCCGGGTGACGGGAAAATTTTACCCCTTGGAGTGGCAGCCATCCTGCCGAACGGCGTCAGCGCCGCGAAGAAAAGGGGGAATGAATGGATTGCTGGATGGATGTTTCCCACCGGCCTCATACCAACGACAGATGAAATCCGGTAAAATCCACGGCGACCATTTATTGAAGGTGCTGGGCCGCCGGGGCGCGTCATGGACTGCGGCGGGAATCCCGATTCATCGGGACACGCCGCTTTCGCCCGCGCGGAGCCGCTCTCGAGCTTTCGGATGCTGGCCGCACGCTCGAAAGCGGTGTCGCGGCTGCGCCTTGCCACCGCAGTCCATGACGCAACGGGTTTTACCGGACTTCAAAGGCAATTGGTATTAGTCCTCTCGTCCTGCAAGATGCGTGGTAAAAAAAATCTCTGCGCTCTCTGCGTTCTCTGCGGTTAAATATATTTTTTTGGGAAGGTCACCGCAGCTTGAACCCGCCTTGAAAAATAATTTCCACCGCGACCACCACGAGAAACACCACGCCGACCAGCGCGTTCAGCTTGAAGAAGGCGACGTTGATCCAGTTCAAGCTGCGGCGTCGCGCGATCCAATGCTCCAGCCCGAGGCAGATTAAAATCATCAGCCAGCCGACCAGATACGCGAGGCGGAAGTGGCAGAGAAAACCAAACGCCAGCAGCAGTCCGCACATGATCATGTGCGCGAGAAACGCGGCGGCCAGCGCGTTCGCCGGCCCCCACGCCACGACCAGCGAGCGCAGCCCGTGCGACTTGTCGAACTCATAATCTTGCAGCGCGTAGATGATGTCGAAACCCACGAGCCAGAAAATCACAGCCAACGACAGCACGGTGACTTGAAAAATTTCCGGCGCGGAAATGGCGAAGCCTTTCACCGCCAGCCACGCCCCAACGGGCGCGAGCGCGAGCGCGAGGCCGAGAAAAACGTGCGTGTAATCCGTGAACCGTTTCGTGAGCGAATAAAAACAAACCGCCACCACCGCGACGGGCGAAAGATAAAAGCACAGCGGGTTCAGAAAATAACTCGCCGCCACCGTTCCCGCCGCCGACAGCGCCCACAGAAAAACCGCGCTCGCCAGGGAAATTTGTCCGGCGGGCAGATGGCGGTTCTGCGTGCGTGGATTCAGCGCGTCGAACTTGCGATCCACGATGCGATTGAACGCCATCGCGCACGTCCGCGCGCAAACCATCGCCGCGAGAATCAGCCCGAAAATTTTCCAGCCCGGCCAGCCGCGCTGCTCGCGCGCCGCGACCAGCATTGCTGCCAGCGCGAATGGCAGCGCGAAAACCGTGTGCGAGA
>JAYVQV010000341.1:0-6301 GCA_043776855.1 Limisphaerales bacterium
GCCGTGCGCGACGAGGTGGCGGGAGAAATTATTTTGAAAGTAGTCAATCCCGGCGGGAGCGCGACGGAAGCGAAGATCAATCTCGCGGGCGCGACTGCCGTGGCCGCGCAGGGCAAGGTCACCGTGCTGGCTTCGGAAAAACTGTCCGCCGAAAATTCGATGACTGCGCCGCAGAAAATTTCTCCCGTGGAATCCGCCGTGAATAATGCGGCGAAGGAATTCACCTTCAACTTTGCCCCGCGTTCCGTGACGGTGTTGCGGCTTAAGGCGCGGTGAACGTCCGGCGGCGGAGCGCGGCTCGGTGAGCCGCAGCCGGGCGTTTCGCTAATCAAGCCGCTACGGGTCACAGAGCCGCGCTCCGCAAATTCAGGCACTACTCACATTCTGGCGGACTTGCGGACGGGCCGTCCGCGCTCCACCATTCGGGCCGCCACCATGAATACACTTTCCAAAATCTTTTTCACCGCCGCGCTCGGCGGAATTATTTTTTTCACCACGCCATTCGCTCACGCGCAGCAGCGTCCGCTGCCCGTGGCGACGAACGATGAAGCCGGCTTCGTCCAAATCTTTGATGGCAAAACGCTGAACGGCTGGGCGGGTGACCCGCAATACTGGCGCGTGGAAAACGGCGCGCTGGTCGGCGAAGTCACGCCTACAAACCTGCTCAAGGTGAATTCATTCATCGTCTGGCGCGGCGGCGAGACGCGGGATTTTGAACTGAAGGTGGAGTATCGCGTCTCGACGCGCGGCAACAGCGGCATCAATTATCGCAGCGTCATGGCGACGAACTTCGGCCCGTGGGCGATGCGCGGCTACCAGGCGGACATTGATGGCGCGAACAAATACACCGGTCAGAACTACGAGGAGAAGGGGCGGACGTTTCTGGCGTTGCGCGGGCAGATGACTCGCGTCCAGGATGGTCAGCCGCCGGAAATCATTTCTTCGCTCGGCACGACCAATGAGCTGCTGTCCGTCATCCGGACGAACGACTGGAACGAGTATCATCTCATCGCCAGCGGCAACGTGCTGACGCACATCCTGAACGGTCGCGTGATGAGCGTGGTGGTGGATGAAGACGCGGCGGGCCGGAAGTTTGACGGCCAGCTCGGCGTGCAAGTCCACGTCGGCCCGCCGATGAAAATCGAGTATCGCCACTTCCGATTGAAGCCGTTGGCCGCCGGGAAAGATTAGCTGGCGGACGGGCTGTCCGCGCTCCGCCAAGAGCGCCGGGGTTGTGCATAAATTTTCATTTTCTTTCCCTAAAAGTTTTTTATCATTCCCGACTGACAGTTTGGCCGGGGCAACCGGTCGGCTACCACAAACCAAAAATTTATGCCACTGACACATACCAAAGACCTGTTCGCTAAAGCGCTCAAAGGCAAATACGCCCTCGGCGCTTTCAACGTCAACAACATGGAGCTCATCCAGGCCATCGTCGAAGCCTGCGAAGAGGAGAAAGCCCCGCTCATTCTCCAGATTTCCAAGGGCGCGCGCCAATACGCCAATCCGGTCTACCTCAAGAAGCTCATCGAGGCCGCCGTCAGCTTGAGCAACATCCCGATTGCGGTTCACCTCGACCACGGCGACACGTTTGATCTTTGCAAGCAGTGCATTGACGAAGGTTTTACCAGCGTGATGATTGATGCCTCCCACGAATCGTTCGAGAAGAACGCGGAAATCACCCGCAAGGTCGTCGAATACGCGCACAAATATAATTGCTCCGTGGAATCCGAACTCGGCCACTTGGTCGGCGCGCAGTTCGACGAAGGTGAAGAAGGCGGCGCTCACTCCACCAGCGGCCATTACACGAACCCCGACGAAGCGGTTAAATTCGTCAAGGAAACTGGTTGCGATTCGCTCGCCGTTGCCATCGGCAACAGCCACGGCGCTTTCAAATTCAAGGGCGAACAGCACCTCGATCTCGAACGCCTCAAAGCCATCAAGCAGGCGCTCATGGATGCAAACCTCGGCGATTATCCGCTCGTGTTGCACGGTGCGTCCAGCGTGCCGAAGTATCTCGCCGACGAGATCAACAAATACGGCGGTCACATGCCCGACTCCCAAGGCGTGCCGGAAGGCGACATCGAAATCGCCCGCCGCGTGGGTTGCACGAAGGTCAACATTGATACCGATCTCCGCATGGCCATGACCGCCGGCATCCGCAAAGTGTTCGCAGAAAAGCCCGCTGAATTCGACCCGCGCAAATACATGGGCCCCGCCCGCCAGATGGTCAAAGACCTCGTCCGTCACAAGGTCAAGAACGTCCTGTGCAGCGCCGGTCACGCGTTTGACTGAACGAACTTTTGAAATTCAAATCCCCGGACTGGAAACGGTCCGGGGATTTTTTGTCTGCGTGACGAGTGAGAAGTGCTGCGTGAAAACAGCTTCACGCAGCACTCCTCACCCGTCATCGCCGCACTTTTAACTTTTTCCGCCGTGCGCCGTCGTGTTCAATCAGAGTCGTATGAACATGACCCATCCATTGACGACCACGACGTTTGAACTTCCCGGCTACCGCGTGGTCAAATCGTTCGGCGTCGTCCGCGGCATCATCGTGCGCTCGCGCTCCATCGTCGGGAATTTTGGCGCGAGCATTCAAAGTATTTTTGGCGGCAACATCTCGCTCTACACCTCGATGTGTGAGCGGGCGCGGGAAGACACGTTCAATCAAATGCTCACGCACGCCGGCACCCTCGGCGCGAACGCCGTCATCGGCGTGCGCTATGACGCGACGGAAATTGCCCCCGGCATCACGGAAGTGTTGTGCTACGGCACGGCGGTGTCGGTGGAAGCGGCAAGGTGAATGTTTTAGTGGCACAGGCTTCTAGCCTGTGAGTTCGTCGCAAAATAAAATTAAAACCGCGCGCGAACTTGATTGAACCACAGACAACATTTGCCTCACGCAAAGTCCGCAAAGGGCGCAAAGGTTTTTTCAGCGTTGCGGCCTTTGCGAACTTTGCGTGAGGCAATAGTTTGTTGAAACGCTTTTGAAACTCACAGGCTGGAAGCCTGTGCCACTAATTATTTTCTGACTGATTGAAAACTTTAAGCCCGGATTCATTGCTCGCGCGATTGCTGGGGCGGCTGGCGAAAGCCATCTGCCGGAACCCGCGCGCCTTTGTCTGGCCGCAGGTGATTTTATTTTTCGCCAGCATCGCCGTCACGGTGCTGTGGCTGCAGTTCGACACGGACCGCGACAACCTCGTCGGCTCCAACAAGCGTTACCATCAGAACTACCTCGCGTTCCGCAAAGAATTTCCGCAGCAGGACGACCTCGTCGTCGTCGTCGAGAGCGAGAACGTGGAGAAGAACCGGCAGTTCGTGGAGCGTCTCGGTGCGCGGCTGGAGGCGGAGACGAATCTTTTCAAAAATGTTTTCTACAAGGGCGACCTGCGGATGATGGGGAGCAAGGCGTTGCTGTTCGTGCCGGAAAAAGATCTAGCGGAACTCCGCACCACGCTGCACGACGACCTGCCGTTCATCCAAAAATTCGGACAGACGACGAATCTGGTTTCATTCTTCAACCTCGTCAACACGCAGTTCCGCACGGCCAGGCAGGAGACGAATGCGGAGAATGACGCGCTGGTGAAAGCGTTGCCCGCGTTGACGCGCATCATCGAGCTGGCGCGCGAAAGTTTGGCGCGCTCCGGTATGCCGCCATCGCCGGGCGTGGCGGCATTGTTCGGCTCGGGCGATGAAGCGGCGGCGGCGAGTTACATCACGTTCAATCACGCAACAATTTTTCTCGTGACCGCCCACGCACCGACGGCGGATTTGAACGAAGCCGCCGTGAAACGCATCCGCGAATTGATGGCGCAGACCAAGCAGGAAGTTTCCGGTGTGAACGTCGGCCTGACCGGCGAGCCGGTGCTGGAGTTGGACGAGATGGCGCAATCGCAGACGGATACAACCATCGCGAGCATCGTGTCGCTCATTTTGTGCGCGCTGATTTTCATCTACGGCTACAACGAAACCGGGCGCCCCATCAAGGCGACGGTCTGTCTGTTGCTCGGCCTCGCCTACACGTTCGCGTTCGCCACGCTGACGGTCGGGCATCTGAACATTCTGACGATCACCTTTCTGCCGATGCTCATCGGGCTGGCGATTGACTACGCGGTGCATCTCATCACGCGCTACGAGGAGGAATTGCGCCACGGCAAAACCGAAGAAGAGGCGCTGACGCGCGCGATGATGTTCACCGGCCAGGGAATTTTCACGGGCGCGCTGACCACGGCGGGCGCGTTTGCCGCGATGGCGTTCACGGATTTCAAAGGCATCCGCGAAATGGGCATCATCTGCGGTGGCGGGCTGATGATTTGTTTGATCCCGATGCTGACGGCGCTCCCGGCGTTGCTGCTGCGTGGTAAACAAAATGTTCTCGACCACAAAATCCACGAGGACGAACGCCGGGCGCGCATTGAAAATATCTGGCTGCAACGTCCGGTGCTGGTCGCGCTGGTGGTGCTGGGGATTTCCGCCGTGGCGGCGATGGAAGCGCGCCGCGTGAAATTTGATTACAACCTGCTGAATATGCAGAGCGCGCGGCTGCCCGCCGTGGTGTTTGAGAAAAAATTAATTAATTCCGCCGACAAGTCCGTTCTCTTTTGCGCGGTCGAGGCCAATTCGCTCGACGAAGCGGTGCGTTTGGAAAAACAAATCCGCGCCCTGACCAACGTGGTGGCGGATGTGGAATCCATCGCCGGCTTCCTCGCCGAAAAGGCGGACGACAAGTTGCGCGTGATTTCGGAAATAAAATCGCTCGTCGCGCCGCTGGAGTTTGGCGTGCCGGACGCGTGGCCGGTGCAAATCGGCGACTTGAGCCAGACGCTCTATTCGCTGGCGGGCTACGCCGGGCTGGCGCGTGATTCGGTGAGCAACGAGCCGGCGTTGCAGGCGCAATTGCTCGCGATGCAGAACGCCGTGCAGTCACTGCGAAAAACCATGCTGGGCGAGAGCGCCACCGCGCAAGCCGTGAACGCAGAAAAACTCGGCCAATACCAGCAGGCGTTGTTCGAGGATTTGCGGCAGACGTTCGCCGCGTTGCGCGGGCAGGATGACCGCGCGCCGTTGCGGATTGAAGATTTGCCGGTGGCCTTGCGCGAACGTTTTATCGGCGTGCACGGAACTTTTCTGCTGCAAATTTATCCGAAGAAAGACATCTGGCAGCGGGAGCCGCAGGAGGAATTTGTCAGCACGCTGCGCCGCGAACTGGATCCATCTGACTCAAATAAACCGGTCATCACCGGCACGCCGGTGCAGTTGCTCGAATACACCACGCTGCTGAAAGACAGCTACATCATCGCCGCGTGGTATTCGCTCGCGGCCATCGCGTTGATGGTGCTGGTGCATTTTCGCAGTTTGCTGGCGGTGACGCTGGCGCTGATTCCGGTCGGCTTGGGAACGTTGTGGCTCGTCGGCTTGATGGGCTGGCTGGGCGTGCCGTTCAATCCCGCGAACATCATGACGCTCCCGCTCGTCATCGGCATTGGCGTGACGAACGGAATTCACATCCTGAATCGCTACGCCGAAGAACGCACGCCGGGCATTCTCGCGCGCAGCACGGGCAAGGCGGTGCTGGTGTCAGGATTGACGGCCATCGCGGGATTCGGCAGCCTGATGCTTGCGGAACATCGCGGCATCCACAGCCTGGGCGTCATCATGTCCGTGGGCATCGCGACGTGCATGGTGGCGGGGTTGACGTTTTTGCCGGCGTGCCTGCATTTGCTGGAGCGACTGGGCTGGCTGAAACAAAAACCCGGCGCCAACAAAAATTTGCCAGCGCCGGGTTCGGAGGAACCGAGGTGAAAACCTCAAGTGCAGTCAAGCTACGCGAGGTTGAGGCAAAGTCAAATGGGCTAGTGGCACAGGCTTCTAGCCTGTGGGTTCATCGCCGAGCAAAAGCCAAAACAGAAACTCACAGGCTAGAAGCCTGTGCCACTGGAATTTTTTAGCAACAACAACGTGAACCGTTTTTATCATCTAAACCTTTTGCTCGCGCTGGCCGTCTGGCTCGCGGCGAGCGCGAATGGCCGCGCCGAAGCCGATGCGCCTTCCAGCGCCGGATTCATCTTTGATTCCTTCAGCCTCGTGCTTGAACCCGGCCAGCGCACGGAAGCCGCCGGGCCGTTTTATTATTCCGAGAAAAAAGAGGACGAAGCCACGCTCGCCCTTCCGCCGCTGATTTCTTTTTACGAAAACTCCGTCATCAAATCCGGCGAGCTGGATTTTTTCTACCCGCTGCTGACCTACCAATACTACACCGATGAATGGCGCTGGCAGTTGTTTCAGCTCTTCAGCTTCG
>JAYVQV010000342.1:0-6300 GCA_043776855.1 Limisphaerales bacterium
CCATCAGCGACGATTCGCTCGTCGTCGGTGTGCCGTTCGCCGATCTGCCGGGAACGAATGACACCGGCATTGCTTACCTCTACCAACAGAATTCCGGCGGCAGTAATCAGTGGGGTCAGGTGGACAAATGGCATCCCAATTCCGTGGGCGTATCCGACAACTTCGGCTCCGCCGTCGCCATCAGTCGCGGCACGGTCGTGGTCGGCGCCTTCAACGGCCTCGACAACGGCGCGCGCTATGGCACGGCGTTCATGTATCGCATCAGCTACAACAACGCGCCGCAGAATTTGCTCGCGGTGCCGAACCAGTCGGTCACGGTGGGCGTGCCGTTCGCCTTCGCGGTGCCGGCGGGTGCGTTTGTGGATCCGGATTTCTCCGACCTGCTCGGCGACGCGCTCACTTATTCGCTCGGCAGTGTGCCGGCGGTTCCGGCGTGGTTGAACTTTGACGCCGTCACCGGCAACTTCACCGGCACGCCGACGGCGGCGGGAACCTTCCCGGTCAACGTCATCGCCACCGACCTCTACGGCGCGAGTGTGACGACGCCGTTCACCCTCACCTCCGTCAACACGAACGGGGCGAGCTTCAATGTGCTCGCCGCCGTGCGGCTCGCGCCGGGCGCGAACCAGGTGTTGAACCTGCGGCTGACCGGCAATGCGGGCGTGACCTATCGTCTGCAACAGGCGACGAATCTCGTGGGCGCGGTCTGGGTGGATGTGGCGACGCAAACGGCCGATGGCAGTGGCGCCATCAATCTCAACGTGACCAATCCGCCGACCCCGGCATTTTTCCGCACGGTCTGGCCGTAACCGGGTAGTGGTATCGTTTGCAGCCGGAGCGCCGAGCATTGCTCGGCCTGATGGGGAAGCAGTCGGTGATTCGAGCCGAGCGATGCTCGGCGCTCCGGCCAGCGCGCCGCACCCGCGCCGAAGTCAGTTTCATCCCGTCCGCGAAATAAAAAATCGCGGGCGGGAAATTATTCGGGATTAGGCCGTTGACGGAAGCGGAGCGCGGCTCTGCGAGCCGCCGCCCCGGCGCACGTCCAGAGAGTGTTGGTTTCATCCCGAACACCGAAGTTGAAACCGCGAATGGACGCGAATCCCGCGAATGGCAACGGGATTGGTTTCATGCTGTGGGCGGGAAATGTTCCGGCGGGCGACGCCCGCCGAAGTGGCACAGGCTTCCAGCCTGTGAGTTCATTCCCACGAACTCACAGGCAAGATGCCTGTGCCACTTCGGAGTTCGGTTTCATTTTGAAACGCATGGGTGTTTTCGCTGCCGCTGCGGGTCACCGACCCGCGCTCCGGGAAAATACCCGGCCGTTCACGATGAACTTCCGTCAAAGACATAATCCCCAAATTATTTAGGAGCGGATTGACTTTTCTGGCGGCAAGTGAAATTGTTTGCGCCAGCGCGTTCCCCGAATTACCAGTAGGGGCAACGCGCTTAAAAATCTCGTGGCAGAAAAAGACGATTATTTATTGGACCTGCTTGTGGACCTGGGCTTCACCAGCAACGACGTCGTGGTCCGGGCGCGTGACGAGGCCGGCGCCGCGGGCGTGGGCGTGGTGGATTATCTCGTGGCGAACAAGGCCATCCGCCCCGGTGACGTGACGCAGGCCAAGGCCGCGCAGTTCGGCGCGGAAGTCGTGCACCTCGCGACGCTCAAGATTGAGGACGATGTCATCGCGATGATCCCGCGCGACATCGCAAAAAAATACCGCGTCATCCCCGTTTTCAAAACCGACAACAAGGTCGCGGTGGCCATCGCCGATCCGTCGGACTTGAACACGCTGGATTCGCTGCACCATTTGCTGAACGCGGACATTGAGCTGCGCGTAGCGTCGGAGGCGGACATCGAGGCGGCGCTGGGAAAATATTACGGCGGCGAGAAGAAGCGTTCGATGGAAGAGAACGAGGCGTTCAAGGACGTCATGCAGGAGCTGACGTTGAGCAACGTCGAAGTGGTGGCGGACGAGGGCGCGGTGGTGGAGACGGACGCGCCGCTGATCCGGCTGGTGAACCAAATCATCGTGGACGCGTTCAAGCTGCGCGCTTCCGACATTCATCTGGAACCGCTGGGGAAAAAATTTCGCCTGCGCTACCGCATTGACGGCATGTTGCAGGAAATGAAGTCGCCGCCGAAGCAGTTGCAGCCTTCGATCATCGCGCGCCTGAAAATTTCTGCGGGCATGGTCATCTCGGAACATCGCGTGCCGCAGGACGGCCGCATCCAGACGAAGGTCGGCAGCAAGCTGATTGATTTGCGCGTGTCGTGCCTGCCGACGAACCACGGCGAGAGCATCGTGATGCGTATCTTGGACAAGGAGGGCTTGAAGCTCGGTCTGCCGGAGCTGGGATTTTTGACGGACGACCAGAAGACGTTCGAGCGCGTGATCTCGATGCCGGACGGAATTTTGCTGGTCACCGGCCCGACGGGTTCCGGCAAGACGACGACGCTTTACTCGTGTTTGAATTTCATCAACCGCCCCGACCGCAAAATCATCACGGTGGAGGACCCGGTGGAATATGTGCTCGCGGGCATCAACCAGGTGCAGGTGAATGAAATCGTGGGCTTCACGTTTGCGCGGGCGTTGCGCGCGATTCTCCGCCAGGCACCGAACATCGTGATGATCGGGGAAATCCGTGATTTGGAAACCGGCTCCATCGCCATCAACGCCTCGCTCACCGGCCATCTGGTTTTCTCCACGCTGCACACGAACGACGCGCCCGGCGCGGTCACGCGTCTCGCGGACATCGGCGTGAAGCCGTTCTTGATCGCGTCGTCCGCGCGCTGCCTGATGGCGCAGCGGCTCGTGCGGAAAATTTGCAAGAAGTGCATCGCGCCGTATGTGCCGACGGATGCGGAGATGCGCGCGCTGGGCATCACGCAGGAGCAGTTGAAGACGTCGAACATCATGAAGGGCAAAGGCTGTGCGAACTGCAACGGCTCCGGCAACCGCGGCCGCTTTGGCATCTTTGAAGTGTTCGTGGTGGATGACGAGGCGCGCAAACTGATTTACGACCAGGTGCCGACGAACGTCCTCCGCCAGCGCGCCCGCGAGATGGGCATGCGCACGCTGCGCGAGGACGGCATCCGCAAAGTGCTCGCGGGAATGACGACGCCGGAAGAAGTCATCCGGGCGACGGTTGGTGACGACGCTTGAGGAAATTAAAAATGCAAAATGAAAAATTAAAAAACTGTCCGCAGGGTCGCCGGCTTCATTTTGCATTTTGCATTTTTAATTTTTAATTTTTAATTTTTTTATGTCTTACTCGATGTCAGATTTGCTGCAACTGGTGGTGTCGGAAGGCGCGTCCGATTTGCACACGCGCGTGGGCACGGCGCCGACGATTCGCGTGCACGGAATTTTGCACCGCGTGGAGGGCCCGGCGCTGACGCCGGAAAGCTCGGAGGAACTGATGCGGAGCATCACGTCGGAGGAAAACATCCAGGCGGTGCGCGAACGTGGCGGCGCGGACTTCGCGTTCGCGTTCGGCGACGCGGCGCGTTTCCGCGTGAGCGTGATGAAGGAGAAGGGGAATTTCGGCATGGTGCTGCGGCAGATTCCCAGCAAGATGTTCACCTACGAACAGATTGGTTTGCCGGAGTCGGCGAAAGATTTGTTGAACAAGTCGCGCGGATTGGTTCTCGTGGTCGGCCCGACGGGTTCCGGCAAGTCCAGCACGCTGGCCTCCATGTTGAACATCGTGAACGAGACGAAGGATGAAGTTCACCTCATCACGATTGAGGATCCGATTGAGTATTATCACAAACACAAAAAAGCGTTGATAACACAGCGCGAAGTCCATGTGGACGTGCCGAATTTCGCGGAAGCCTTGCGCCGGGCGTTGCGCCAGGACCCGGACATGATTCTGGTCGGCGAAATGCGCGATTTGGAAACAATCGAAGCGGCCATCACGGCGGCGGAAACGGGTCACTTGGTTTTCGGCACGCTGCACACGACGGGCGCGGCGAAGACGATTGACCGGCTGGTGAACGCGTTTCCGCAGCAGCAGCAGGAAATGATTCGCATCCAGCTTTCGACGGTGTTGCAGGCGGTGATTTCACAGTTGCTCGTGCCGCGCATTGACAAGCCGGGTCGCGTGGCGATTTTTGAAATCATGATCAACACGCCGTCCATCGCGGCGCTTATCCGTGACAATAAAACTTTCCGTATTCAATCCGACATCCAGACGGGCATGAAATACGGCATGGTGACGCTGGACGCGTGCCTGATCGAAAAATACGAGAAGGGGATGATTTCGCGCGAGGACGTCATCAACAAGTCGCAAGATCCGACGACCATCATGGCGAAGTTGCAGGAAATGGATCTGGCGCAGGCGGTGGACAAGGGCGGCAAGAAGAAATAATTTCAAATCATGTCCGACGATATTTCAGATGCGTTGCTGAATCTCCTGCACGACCAGGGGATGCTGGACGACTTGCAGTTCGAGGAAGTCGGCGCGGAGGTGAAGCGCAGCGGCAACTCCTCGGCGCAGGTGTTGCAGGATTTTAGCATCTTCAAGCAGGATGATTTGTTGCAGGTCATCGCCAATGCGCTGGGTTCGGAAGTGGTGCCGTTGAAGGACAAGGAAATTTCCCCAGAGTTGCTTAAAAAAATTCCGGCCAAGGTGGCGCAGATGTATAAATGCCTGCCGGTCGGGATGAATGGCAGCGTGTTGCAAGTGGCGGTGGCGGAGCCGTTGAATCCGCAGCTCGCGGATGAAATTCATTTTGCGGCGAAGTGTGACGTGCAGATTGTGGTGTCCGATCCGGGTGACATTGCGCGCGCGATTGAGCGTTTTTACGGCCAGGAAGATGGCGGCGGCTACGATGAAATTCTCAAGGAGCTTGGCCGGGATAAAAAAATTGCCGAGGAGTCCAACGAGGCCGAGGATAACGACGCGGCGGCGACGGCGCTGGCGAATGAAGTGCCGATTGTCAAATTCGTGAACCTGGTTTTGCAGCAAGCGGTGCAGGATCGCGCATCGGACATTCACTTTGAGCCGTTTGAAACGGAGTTCCGCATCCGCTACCGCGTGGATGGGGCGCTTTACGAAATGTCGCCGCCGCCGAAGCATCTGGCGCTGGCGGTGACGTCGCGCATCAAGGTCATGGCAAACCTGAACATCTCCGAGCGCCGCCTGCCGCAGGACGGACGCATCGCGACGAGTGTCGGCGGCAAGCAGGTGGATTTGCGCGTGAGCACGCTGCCCACGGCGTTCGGCGAATCGGTCGTGCTTCGCGTGCTGGATCGCAACTCGGTGAATCTCGAAGTGGAGACGCTGGGTTTTCCAAAATACGTCTATGATTTCGTGACGGAAGTCATCACCCGCCCGAATGGAATTTTCGTCGTGACCGGCCCGACGGGCTGCGGCAAGACGACGACGCTTTATTCCTGCCTGCGCCGCGTCAACACGATTGATTCCAAACTGCTGACGGCGGAGGACCCGGTCGAGTTCGACATCGAAGGCATCATGCAGGTGGCCATAAACGAAGGCGCGGGCATGACGTTCGCCAAGGCGTTGAAATCATTTTTGCGCCAGGATCCGGACATCATCATGGTCGGTGAAATGCGTGATTTGGAGACGGCGCAGATTTCCATCCAGGCATCGCTCACCGGTCACTTGGTCTTGAGCACGCTGCACACGAACGATTCGCCCGGCGCGGTGACGCGTCTGGTGGACATGGGCGTGGAGCCCTTCCTCGTGTCCGCCACGCTCGAAGGCGTGCTCGCACAGCGGCTGCTGCGCACCGTCTGCAAAAGCTGCCGTTCACCGTATGAGCCGAGCCTGCATATTCTCAACCAGCTCAATCTGACGCCGGAGGATCTCGGCGGCAAACATTTCTACACTGGTGCCGGCTGCTCATCCTGTGGCAGCAGCGGCTACAAAGGCCGCAAAGGCATCTACGAGCTGCTGGATGTCACCGACCCCATCCGCGAACTCATCACCGGTCGCGCCCCGTCCCTCGTCCTGCGCCAGAAGGCCATTGAGCTGGGCATGGTCACTCTTCGAGAAGACGGCCTGCGCAGCATCTACAATGGCGAAACCACCATCGAAGAAGTCCTGAAGTACACCTAATTCCCGCAACGTAAAGCCCCGCGCCGGGCCGCCTGCATCCTGCCACATTATTTGATGGACAGAACGCCCGCCGCCCCGGTATTCTGCATTTACCCTGAACAAACGCCGCCACGCCACGCCCTATGCCCAAGTTTCATTACATCGCCCTGGATCAGAACGGACAGGAAACCACCGGAGACCTTGATGCCGCCTCCGAGACTGATGCCATCAATC